>JBPEWX010000380.1:0-2457 GCA_052032235.1 Ilumatobacter sp.
CCGGCCAGGTGGTCGTTGACGACACCCATCGCCTGCATGAACGCGTACATCGTGGTCGGCCCGACGAACGACCAGCCGCGCTTCTTGAGCTGCTTCGACAGCATCGTCGACGTGTCGGTGATGGCCGGCACCTCGGTGACCGGCTCGTCGAGGAACGTGGCGTGGGGCCAGAAGAACGCGGCGAGCGAACCGTGTTCGTCGATCAACTCGAGGGCGCGCTGGGCGTTGTTGATCGTCGACCGGATCTTGCCCTGATGGCGCACGATGCCGGCGTCGGCGAGCAGACGCTCGACGTCGCGCTCACCGAAGGAGGCGACCCGCTCGATGTCGAACCCGGCGAACCCGGCTCGGAAGTTGTCGCGCTTGCGGAGGATCGTCAGCCACGAGAGTCCCGACTGGAACCCCTCGAGGCAGACCTTCTCGAACAGTCGGGTGTCGTCCGCGACTCCCACGCCCCACTCGTGGTCGTGGTACGCGAGATAGTCGTCGGGCTCGGCGCCCCAGCTGCAGCGCGAGACTCCGTCGTCGCCGGTGATGACGTCCATGCCGCCAGTCAAGCACGGGCGCGAACGGGGCCGGGCACCGGTGCGATCCGCCGTCCGCACCCGCGCCCGACCCCTGCCTCCCCCATGCGACGCGAGACGATCGCGATCGTCGGAGGTGTTCCGGTGGTTCCCGTCAGGCTGCGATCCGTTGCAACGCCTCGTTGATCAACTCGCGGGCCGTGTTGGCGACCGGTTCGATCGATGCCTCACCGGTCATCGACGCCATGAGTCCGGGATCCATCGAGTCCACGGCGACCTGCCCGTCGACTTGGCGGACGATGACGTTGCACGGCAGCAACACGCCGATGAGGGGCTCGGCGTCGAGCGCTGCCGATGCCAGATCCGGGTTGCACGCGCCGACGATCACGTACCGGTCGATCTCCTTGCCGATCTTGTCGCGCAACGTCTGCTGTAGGTCGATCTCGGTCAACGTGCCGAACCCGACGGCCGCGAACTCGGTCTTGACCTTCGCCAACACCTCGTCGAACGGTCGGTCGACGACGATCGACTCCTCGAACACCATGGCGGACCTCCTCGTTGACTGGCTGCCGACTCGAATTGTTCGCGCAAATGGCGACCGGGCACCAGGGCAGTTGGTCCCTCCCCGACCCGCAGCGGGGTCGCCTCCGTCAGCCCGAGCCGAGCGTCAGGTGCCGCTCGAGACCACGAACCGCGGCCCACAAGGTGTCGTTGATCGGCGTCGGCACCCCAGCGTCGCGCCCGCCGCGGCAGACGGCTCCGTGCATCACGTCGACCTCCGTGCGGCTGCCCTTCATCACGCTCTGGAGCATGGATGCCTGGAACCCGTACGGCAGACCGTCCCACGCACGCCGCCACGGTTCGGCGGGGTCGGTGGTCGACACGGCGACGCCGAGCGCCCGGGCGACGGCCATCGCCTCGGCCACCGTGGCGATCGCCATCGGCTCGACGTCGGGATGGGCCGACAGTTCACCGTACGGCAGCCGGGTCAGTGCGCTCCAGGCACCGGTCGCCACGTTGACGAACAACTTCTCCCACATCATCGATCGGATGTCGTCCGACACGTCGGTCTGCATGCCGGCGTCGCCGAACACCTCGGCGATGCGTTCGAGACGCTCCGTGCGGCGGCCGTCGAGTTCGCCGATCGTCGTCCGCCGCTCGACGATGCCGTACTCGACGCGACCCGGATCGACGATCCGACCGCCGACGAAGGTCCGGCCGGCGACGACGCAGTCGGCGCCGAGGACGTCGGCGATGAGCTCCTCGCAGCCGACACCGTTCTGGAGCGTGAGGACCGTCGTCTGTTCGCCGATCACCGGTTGCGCGGCACGGATCGCGGCCTCGGTGTCGAACGACTTGACCAGCACGATCGCCAGCTCGGCGACGTCGTGGCCGTCGTACCCGGTGTCGGCTTCGACGGGCGCCGTCCGCACCGTCTCACCGTCGTCGAGCAGCAGGCCACCCGCACGGATCGCTGCGACGTGCGCCGCGTTGCGGGTCACCAGGAGGACGCGATGGCCGGCCAGCGAGAGGGTCCCCCCGATGGCCGACCCGAGGGACCCGGCACCGATGACGACGACGTTCACCCGGCCGACGGTACCGCGACCCGGCGCGGTCGACGAACGCCGTGCGACCGCGCCGGCGACGTGGAACACTGCTGCGTATGACACGCGCAGTCGCCCGGTCGGTGGCGCTCCTCGCCGTCGTCGCGTGCGCCGCCTGCGAATCGAGCGATCCGACCGACGACGAGCCGTCGGCAGCATCCGTGTACGTCGCGGTGATCCGGCACCTCGACATCCCTCCGGCAGACGCCGACGGGGATCGACCGATCGTCTATGTGGCGGACATGAACAGCGACCCCCTCGATCTCGAGACGCAGGTCGAGGTGATCGGCGACCTCGAGGCCGATGTCGACGTCCGGTTCGTCGACGAC
>JBPEWX010000381.1:0-2459 GCA_052032235.1 Ilumatobacter sp.
CTCCGGGTCAGCGCCGAGGAAGAGATCGAGGGCCTCGACGTCCTCGAGCACGGCCTCGCCGGCTACTCGGGCGACACGGTCAGCGCCTGATCGACGGCAACCACTGACAACGAATCGAAAGAGAGCAACACGATGAAACTCATCACTGCAGTGATCAAGCCGTTCAAACTCGACGACGTGAAAGACGCCCTCAAGGCGGCCGGCGTGGCCGGCATGACCGTCACCGAGGTCCGCGGTTTCGGCCGCCAGGGCGGCCACACCGAGACGTACCGCGGCGCCGAGTACAAGATCGACTTCGTTCCGAAGATGTCGATCGAGGTCGTCGTCGACGACGCGGCCGCCGACGCCACCGTCGACACGATCATCCAGGCCGCCGCCACCGGCAAGATCGGTGACGGCAAGGTCTGGGTGACCGACGTCAGCCGTCTCGTACGCATCCGCACCGGCGAGGAAGGTGGCGACGCGGTCTAGCCGCTTCGCCGCTCAACGCCTCGCGGCGTCGCCTCGCTGTTGCGGGGTAGGGGCACTCCCGGGTCACAGCGATGTGGCCCGGGATGTCCCCGTTTTCGGGCCCGTTTCCGGGCGCCGACTCAGCGGCTGCGCGACGAGTTGGCGTTGCGGTTGTTCCGGTTCCGGTTGCGGTTCCGGTTCTGGCCGCCGCCCTTGCCGCCGTGGGGGCGCTCGTTGCGGCCGCCCTGGTTCGACGGGCGACGGTCGCCCGAGCGCTCCGACGACTCACCCTGGCGGTCGTCACGACGCTGCCGGCTCTCGCCGTCCCGGTTCCGATCGTTGCGGTTCTGGCCGTTGCGGTTCTGGCCGTTCTGGTTCTTGCGGTTCCGGTTGCGGTTGCCGTTCTTGCCGCCCTTGCCGTTCTTCGAACGAGGCTGCGGCTTCGGCTTGTCGACGCCGGCGAGCGTCGGCACCGAAGCCTGCACCACCCCGGGCTCGTCGGCCGAGCGACGGTCGTCGAGCGCTTCGTCGAGACCGACCTTGCGCTGGATCTTGCGGTAGTCGGTCCGTTGATCCGGCTGCACGAGCGACACGACCAGACCACCGGCGCCCGCCCGAGCGGTGCGACCCGAGCGGTGGATGTAGGTCTTGTGGTCCTCGGGCGGGTCGTAGTGCACGACCGAGGCGACCCCGTCGACGTGGATCCCACGTGCCGCGACGTCGGTCGCGATCAAGGCGTGGACCTTGCCGTCGGTGAAGGCGTCGAGCGCCCGGTTGCGGGCGTTCTGACTCAGTCCACCGTGGATCGGGCTGGCCGCGAAACCGAGCTTGGTCATCTGGCGGGCGAGCCGGTCGGCGCCGTGGCGGGTGCGGGTGAACACGATCGAGGGCCAGGCCTCGTTCACGGTCTCGGCCACGATGGCGTTGCGTTCGAGGCGTTCCACCATCACGAAGCGGTGTTCGGCCGAGGTGACGTCGGGCGTCTCGTCGCCGACCTCGTGACGGACCGGGTCGCGCTGGTAGTCGCGGGTGAGCTTGGCGACGTCGCCGTCGAGGGTCGCCGAGAACAGCATCGTGCGTCGGTCGTCGGACGTCTGGTCGAGCAGGCGACGGACGACGGGCAGGAAGCCCATGTCGGCCATCCGGTCGGCCTCGTCGAGCACGACGTTGTCGACGGCATCGAGGGACACGTCGCCACGCTGGATCAGGTCTTCGAGGCGGCCGGGGCAGGCGACGAGCACGTCGACACCACGACGCAGCGCCGAGACCTGCTTGCCGTAACCGACACCGCCGTAGACGGCGTCGATCCGCAGGCGACCGGAGAACGAACGCAGCTCGGCGGTGATCTGATCGGCGAGTTCGCGGGTCGGGGCGAGCACCAGCGCTCGTGGGTGGCCCGGCTCGGCACGCTCGGTCGTGGCGACGAGCGGCACGCCGAAGGCGATGGTCTTGCCCGAGCCGGTGGGCGCACGGCCGCACACGTCTCGACCGGCGAGCCCGTCGGCGACGGTGGCCGCCTGGATCTCGAACGGATGGGTGATCCCGCGCGCCGCGAGCGCGTCGGAGATGAAGGAAGGCACGCCGAGATCGGCGAAGGAGGGGGTCATGATGTCGCTTTCCGCGCCGGCACGTCACCGGCGGCGATGTGGTCTGTGGTTGGGTGGCTCACCTGGACGAGCAACCACATCGTCTGCGAACCCGACGAGCGGAACCTGCCGCTCGAAGCGGTGACACGCTAGCGCGATCGAGCACCGTTCCCTCTCGGGGCGCTGAACAGGACCAACGTCCCGGTGCTCCCGGCCGGTCGGGTGTTCGCATCGGTCGGGAGATCCGGGCATGATGAGAGGGACAACGAGGTCACACCGAGGAGACGACATGAAGCTCATCACCGCCGTCATCAAGCCGTTCAAGCTCGACGACGTGAAGGACGCGCTCAAGCAGACCGGCATCGCCGGGATCACCGTCACCGAGGTGCGCGGCTTCGGCCGCCAGGGCGGCCACACCGAGAC
>JBPEWX010000382.1:0-1511 GCA_052032235.1 Ilumatobacter sp.
TTCGACACCGACCGTGACGGTTTCGTCATGGGAGAGGGCGCCGCTGCGTTCGTCCTCGAGGAATGGGACACGGCGGTCGCACGTGGCGCCACGATCATCGGCGAGATCATGGGCGGGGCCAGCACGGCCGACGCTCACCACATCACCGCGCCGTCACCCGGCGGCGTCGGTGCCATCAGCTGCATGCGGCAGGCCCTCGCCGACGCCGGCATCGAACCGTCCGACGTCAAACAGATCAACGCGCACGGCACGTCGACCCCGCTCAACGACGCCGCCGAGGCCGCCGCGATCACCGAGGTGTTCGGCGCCGGGTCGGTCCCGGTCGTGTCGACGAAGGGCGTGACCGGCCATGCGCTGGGGGCAGCAGGCGCGCTCGAGGCAGCAGCGGTGCTGCTGTCGTTCGAACACGGCCTGATCCCGCCGACCGCGAACACCAAGGTCCTCGACGACGACATGCAGATCGATGTCGTCACCGGCGAGCCACGTGAGTGGACGCCCGGCCCGACGATCTCGAACAATTTCGGGTTCGGCGGCCACAACGGCACGATCGTGCTCGGCCCGGCGGGCTGAGCATCGCCTGATCTGGTTCGTCGTCGTCGGCTACTGCTGGTCGACGACGACGAACATCAGGTCGGCTTCGGTCGCCACCTCGCCGTTCAGGAGCGCTCGACCGCTCCCCTTGCCCGCACGGGTGCTCAAGCGCGTCATCTCGCACTCGAGCACCAACTCGTCGCCCGGACCGACCTGACGTCGGAAACGCGCCTTGTCGAGGCCACCGAACAGCGGCAGCTTGCCCGAGAAGCGCTCATCGGCCAGCACGGCGAGCGCGCCGACCTGGGCGATCGCCTCGCACATGAGCACGCCGGGCAGCGTCGGGCGCCCCGGGAAGTGACCGGCGAAGAAGTACTCCTCCCCCGTGAGTCGCCAGATGCCGCGCGCCGATTCACCGGGCACGAGATCGACGATCTCGTCGACGAAGAGGAACGGCGGTCGATGCGGGAGGAGTTCGTCGGGGCGCACGTCGGCAGCGTAGGCGACCGGCGCGCGGCGCTCCGCACCGACGACCCACGGCGACCGACGGCGACCGACCGCGTCGCCACATTGAGAGAACGCTGAGAGACGCGCCACATGACGTGACACTCACGCGACGTGACTGTGGCCCCACGGTCACTCCACGTCGCACAAATGCCCAGATCACGACGTCTCTTTCAAGAAACTTTCGGAAATTTGGCAAGCCGCATCACGCAGAGTGCTATTGTCCCCACTGACCGTTTGTCCCAGGTCGGAAGGAGGCAACCATGCACTACGTCAGGCCGTGCTGATTCCGGACGTGCCGACGCACGCGGGACGGGTGAGGTGAGCCGGGTGCCTCCGCTCACTGCTCGACCCGATGACCGCGTCGGCACCCGATGATCGCTCAGGTTCGCACGGACGGTGACTGGTGGGGCAACGTCACCAACGGCGGCAGCCGGCGATCGCACAGAACAGGAAACGGGGACCCGGCTCGCCGG
>JBPEWX010000383.1:0-18944 GCA_052032235.1 Ilumatobacter sp.
TCGGATCGTCACGGCAGGGACGGTAACAGCGCTGTGCGCTGCTCACGGTCGCGGCGTGCGGCGCGCCGATCGGCCCGGCCAGCTGGTGATCTCGGGCACGACGGGGTCGAGGGTGCGCTCGGCCAGCATGCCCTTCCACACGCCGATGCAGTAGGTGACGTCGTCGGCGAGGGCGATCGGGTGGCGCACGGCGACGACCGACGCCAGCAGCGCCCGCCGAGCGACCTTCGAGCGGATCGCGAGGATGACGGCGATCGGGAACCAGGTGCGCCGAACGGCGTGCGCGATCGACTCGCCGGCTCGGGCGTTCCCCATCGCCGCGAGCCGGAAGGCGTCGCGGGCGGGGACATCGGGCAGCTTGGGGACGAGCGCGGCGGCCGATCCCACGCCCACGGCGGCGCCGACCAGCGGGCGACCGGTGATCGTCAGGAACCACGCAGCGACGCTCCATCCGCTCATCCGGAGCGGAGCCAGCTTGCCGGGGTGGCGGATCGCGAGCGGTCCCGCCGACGAGCCGTAGCCGATCCGTTGCCGGGCCCATGACCGCCAGTCGGGCCGTGGTTCGTGTTCGATCACCGAGCGTGGGTCGTATCGGCATCGCCACCCGGCATCGTCGAGTCGCCAGACGAGGTCGACGTCCTCGCCGTATCGCATCGTCTCGTCGAACCCGCCCACGGCCCGGATCGCGTCGACCCGGCACACGAGCACAGCGGCGGGCAGGTACGACACGCGGGTGCCGGCCCGTACCCGCCCCGCCTCGGGTCCCATGTCGAGGGGCCCGTGACGGTGCTCGTACGCCGAGATCGCGCCCGGCCGGGTCGCGGTCACGATCCGCGGGGCCACCACGGCGACGGTCGGGTCGGCGAAGTGGGGGAGGAGCGGTTCGAGCCAGCCGTCGGGGAGGTCGACGTCGGCGTCGACGAAGGCGACCAGTGGGGTGCTCGTCGCCGCCAGACCGGCGTTGCGTGCCGCAGCCGGCCCCTGGTTGCGGTCGAGTCGGATCGCGGCGTCCGCGATCGGCGGTGTCGACCCGTCGTCGACCAGGAGCGCACCGTCGGGGACGTGCGTCGGTGTGCCGAGCGTCGGCACGACCACGGTGACGTCGTCGGTCGAGAACGGCGCCGGCTCGTCGGCGACGGGGTGGACGACCCCGGCGTCGAGCAGCCGATCGACGAGGGGCGAGTGGGCGACGGGATCGCCGGAACGCATCTGTTCGAAGGTGCGAGCTCCCGCATGCGTGAGCCGGAAGAGCTTCAGCGGCGACCCGCCGACCACGACGAGGCCCTCGTCGTCCTGCCCGCCGCGTGGCCAGGCCTGCACGCTCCCGTCGAGCACGTACCGTCTGGTCGGGCTCACGTCGACATCCAGTCGGCGACCGCGGTCGTCAGTTGTTCCGTCAGGGTCGCGAACAGGGTGCGGCCCTCGTCGGCGGACGCCCCGTCGGGGTCGCCCAGCACGCCCGAATCGCTCAGCTCGCGCACGCCGTGGCGGATCAGTTCGGGCAGTGTCGGCACCGGTCCGGCCACCGCAGCGTCGAGGTCGACCTGCTCGGGTGCGAGATGGAGGAGCAGGGACGTTTCGGTCCGGCCTGCGTGCGGGTCGCCCTCGGGGATGCGCGGTGACCAGATCAACGCTCGGCGTCGCTCGATCTCGAAGACCTCGGCCGCCCGCTGCAGCGCGGTGTGGTTGCCGCCGTGGCCGTTGACGAACACGACGCCCGCCGCCCAGTCGGCCGAACGTGCCAGCTCGATCACCACGCCGGCCATGATCTCGACACCGATCGACAGGGTGCCCGGGAAGCCGTGATGTTCACCGCTCGCCGTGATCGCGACGGGTGGGGCCACGACACAGTCGGAGCGGTGTTCCGTGAGCGCCCGGGCGAGTGCGACGGCGATCCGGGTGTCGGTGTCGAGCGGCAGGTGCGGGCCGTGCTGTTCGCACGACCCGAGCGGCACCACGACGATCGGCTCCCCGACCGCCGGCCACGTCAACCCTCCCAGCTCCATCGCCCCGGAACCTATCCGGCGACCAGCGTGCGCGTCCGGGTCGGGTGATCTTCCGAAACGCCTCGGCTGCGCCTCGCCGTTCCGTACGACACCCGACCCGGTGGGGTGCGTCAGGCGAGCATGCTGCGGAGCATCCAGGCGGTCTTTTCGTGGACCTGGAGTCGTTGGGTGAGGAGGTCGGCCGTCGGCTGGTCGTCGGCGCGCTCCACCACGTCGAACATCGATCGGGCCGTCCGGGCGACGGTCTCCTGGCCGACCACCAGCCGTCGGATCATCTCGGTGGCGTCGGGCCGGTCCGTGTCCTCCTCGATCGCCGAGAGTTCGGCGAACTCGCGGTAGGTGCCGGGGGCGGGCTCGCCGAGGGCACGGATCCGCTCGGCGATCTGGTCGACGGCGAGCGCGAGTTCGTTGTACTGCTCCTCGAACATCAGGTGCAACGTGTTGAACATCGGGCCGACGACGTTCCAGTGGTAGTTGTGGGTCTTGAGGTACAGCGTGTAGCTGTCGGCGAGCACCTTCGACAGGCCGGCGGCGAGTTCCTTGCGGTCGGCGTCGCTGATGCCGATGTCGATGCTCATCGTCTGGCTGGTGTCGCTCATCGTGGGTTCCTTTCGTTCGGATCCTGATCGGATACCTGCCTCGATCATGCGCCTGCCTGGCCATCAGGTCCAACAGCTTTCGGTGTTGGGTAGCATCACTTCCTGTGATGGAACGTCCGACCTTGCGACAGCTCGAATACATGGCTGCTGTCGCGCAGCACGGCACGTTCGGTGGTGCCGCCGACGCCGTCCATGTGAGCCAGCCGGCGATGTCGGCACAGATCGCCGAACTCGAGCAGCGACTGGGCGTCGCATTGTTCGAACGCGACCGGCACGGTGCCCGTCTGACCGCCGAAGGCGAGGCGGTCCTGATCGCCGCGCGTCGGGTCCTCGACGACGTCGACCGACTGCTCGAGGTCGCCGCCGAGCGGTCCGACGACCTGGTCGGCCCGCTCCGGATCGGCGTCATCCCCACGATGGCGCCGTACCTGCTCCCGACCGTCGTCCGGGAGACCACCCGCCGGTATCCGCAGGCCGAGCTGCATCTCGCCGAGCGTCGCACGAGCGACCTGGTCGCGGCGATCGAGGCCGGTGATCTCGACGTCGGGCTCCTGGCCACACCGGTGCCCGAGATCGGACCGTCGCTGGCGGTCACCGAACTCGCCCGCGATCGGTTCGTCCTCGCGCTGCCCGAAGGGCACCCGTACGCCGGTCGTTCGCGACTCCCGCAGAGCGCGCTCGGGTCGTTGCCGATGCTGTTGCTCGAGGAGGGGCACTGCCTCCGCAGCCATGCCCAGGCGGCCTGTTCGATCATCGGCGCCAGCCCGCTCGGGTCGACCCATGCGACGAGCCTGCCCGCCGCGGTGCAGATGGTCGCGGCCGGGATCGGCGGCACCCTCCTCCCGGCGTCGGCGATCGAGGTCGAGGCACGCCCGGGGTCCGGCATCTCGACCCGCCGGCTCCGCAAGCCCGAGCCCTACCGACAGATCTCGCTCGTCTGGCGTCGACGGGCGGGGCGCTCCGAACAGTACGACCGGCTGGCCGACGCCCTGCGAGAGCCGATCACGGCAGCCTGCGACCTGCCCGACTGAACCGGCGGCCGAGTCGTTACCGTCCGCGCCGCCGCCGGACCGTAGGATGGCTGCCCGTGAGCGAGATCGACACCGACACCGACGCCACCTGGCTGCCGTCCGACGACCTCGAGTCGATCCGCGCGCAGATGCCGATCGTCTACGTCGAGGCGGTCCCCGTGCGGGTCGACTCGCTGGGCCACGTGACCGAGATCGGGCTCCTGCTCCGTCAGGCGGCCGACGGCACGATCAGCCGACTGATCGTCAGTGGGCGGGTCCTGTTCGGCGAACGAGTGCGCGACGCCCTGCTGCGGCACTGCGAGAAGGATCTGGGCCCGCTCGCGTTCCCGCGCATCCCCGTGGCCAAGGCGCCGTTCACGGTCGTCGAGTACTTCCCCGACGCGTCCAAGACCGGCTTTCACGATCCGCGTCAACACGCGGTGAGCCTCGTGTTCATCGTGCCGGTCGACGGTGAGTGTCAGCCGACGCAGGAAGCGCTCGACCTCGCCTGGTTCACGCCGGAGGAGGTCGTGACGCCGTCGGTGATCGGCCAGATGACCGGCGGCCAGGACCGGCTGCTCCGGCTGGCGCTGGCACACGTCGGTCAGCTGCCCTGACGGCCCGTCGCGGCCCACCGGCGCGAATAGCACAGCCGTTCGCCATCCACCAACGTCGCCCGGCCACGGCGTACGATCGCCCCGCAATGATCACGGGGGACCTCGCCCGCACCGCGAGCACGATGCGAACGGCACTCGTCGGACATCCGATGGTGCGCTTCCACGCCCCGATGCTGGTCGGCCCCGAGCCGCAACCCGGCCGGATGGTCGAGGCGGTCGAGGCGAACGGTAAGCACGTCGAGATCATCTGGGACGACGGGCTGGTGCTCGACACCAAGCTGCGCGGACGGAGCGAATGGCACGTCTACCGACACGGCTCGCCGTGGCGTCGGAGTTGGGACTCGCTCCGCGCCTCGGTCCAGACCGACGACTTCGTGGCGGTGTGCTTCGACGCCGCCGAGGTCGAGACGTACCGCCTGCCCGACCCGACACGACACCCGGGGTTCGGCCGCCTGGGCCCCAACCTCGCCCGTGCCGACGCCGATCTCTCCGAGGCCGTCAACCTGTTGCTGTCGTACGCCGACCCCGAAGCGAGGTTGCGCGACGTCATGGTCGACCAGCACGTGATGCAGGGCGTCGGCAACGTCTATCGGTGCGAGGTGTTGTGGGCAGCCGAGCTCAGTCCCTGGGCGCACATCGCCGACCTGACCCACCACGACGCCGTGCTGATCGTCAACACGGCAGCGCGGATGGTGCGGGCCAACCAGGGCCGTGCGCGTCGCGCCACGACCCGGCTCACCTCCGCCGGTCTCGCCGTCTACGGCCGCTGCGGGCAGGGGTGCATCCGGTGCCACGAAACGGTCGAGTCACAGCCGATCGGCAAGTTCGGCCGCATGCTCTACTGGTGCCCGGGCTGTCAGGTCCGCCTCGACCGGCATCAGCCGACCGAGGTGCGCGAGATGGATCCGCACCCGGCGGCGGTCAAGTACCTCAACGAACTGCCGTGGCGCTCCACCCGCGCCGGCTGATCAACGCAACTCGCGACGCAGGGCGAAGCGCAGCCCGCTCCAGATCTCGTCGATCGCACACACCTTGACGTCGACCCAGCCGGTCGGCAGGAACTCGTCGCGCAGGACGTCTTCGGTGATGTCGGTCGGGACCTTGCTGGCCTTCTTCGGCCAGGCGACCCACACCGTGCCGTTCGGGCCGACGGCAGCGGTGAGTTTCGGCCAGTCGCGCACGAGGGCGACCCTCGACGTGTGGAACGCGATGACGGTGTCGAGGCCACGACGGATCTGGCGACGCCACGTGGCGTCGGGCGGCAGTTCGCCGAGCGTCACCGCGAAGCCCTCGGGCGCGTTCCGGACGGCGAACGCGGTGCCGTCGACGATCCCGAGCTTCTTCGGCAGAGGCGTTCCGGAGTAGCCGGCCACGGCTGCGTCAGACCTTGCCCATGATCCGGTCGACGCTGATCACGATCGCCACCCGTCCGGGGCGTTCCCGCGGCGCCTGGTACCGCTGCTCGTAGGCGGCTTCGGCTCGGGCGACGTCGTCGGGCTCGCGTTCGACGCGGGCCTCGCCCTCGAGGGTGAGCCAGCGTCGGCCGTCGACCTGGCTCACAGCGGCCCGACCACGCCGTTCGACGTTCGCCACCTTCTGCGATCCGCCGTTGGTGATGACGCGGGCCACCCGTTCGTCGTGGTCGTACGCGAAACCGACGGGCACCACGTGTGGTGACCCGTCGGCTCGGAGCGTCGTGATGGTGGCGAGGTGGCGTTCGGCGAGGAACGCCGACACTGCGGGGTCGAGCCGGTCGAGGTCGAAGGCCATCCCCGCAGTGTCGCGCAGCTCACTCGTTCGAGATCGCGTCGAGCACGTTCATGTTCGACGCCTTGTACGCGGGGTACAACGCCGCGATCACGGCGGCGACGATCGCCATGATCAGCACCGTCACGAGGTTGGCCCACGGCAGGGTGATCCCGTCGATGACCGAGTCCGGGACGGCGACGGCGAGCGCGATCCCCATCGACAAGCCGACGACCACGCCGACGACCACGCCGAACACGGCGACGATCACGGCTTCCCAGCGGACCGCGCGGCGCAACTGCCGCTTCGTCATGCCGACCGCACGGAGCAGTCCGATCTCCCGGGTGCGTTCGAACACCGACAGCGCCAGGGTGATGGCGATGCCGAGGAACGAGATCAGGATCGCCATGCTCAGCAAGGTGGTGATGATCACCAGCAGCTGATTGATCTGGTCCTCCTGCTCGGCGCGGAACTCGGCGTTGTCCTGCACCCCGGCCTGCGGATACTCCGCGATCGCTGCCTCGACCGCAGCACGGCCGTCGATCGGGTCGACACCGTCGGCGAGGCGGGCCAGCACGAACTGGTCGCGCGGCGTCTGGTCGCTCGCCGCTTCGAGTTCGGCGAGCGAGATGTACCAGGCGCCGCCGAGCGAGTTGTCGTCGAAGATGCCCGACACGACCAGGGTCGATTCGACGCCGTTCTGGTAGGTGACCGCGACCTCGTCGCCCACGTCCAGCGAGCGGTCGTCGGCGGCGTCGCGGAACACCATGACGCCGTTGCCGTCGACCAGCCCGTCGTAGTCGCCGTCGGTCACGTCGAGGTTGATCAGGTCGCCGAACGAGTTCGGGTCGACGGCGGTGACGCCGACCTGGTCGTCGCCGATCGTGCCGAAGATCGACCGGAACGGGGAGACGGCCTCGATCTCGTCGAGTTCGCCGATGTTCTGCGCGACGGCCGGCGGGAGCCCTTGGAACGAGTCGTCGGTGACGATGTAGTCGGCGGTCACCGCCCGGTCGAGCACCCGTCCGAAGGTGTCGCGCAGCGACGAGGCGAACACCGCGCCGGCGCTGATGAGCGCGACACCGATCATCAGGGCGGAAGCGGTCCGTGCGGTACGCCGCGGCGAGCGTGACGCGTTGTCTCGGGCGAACTTGCCGGCCTGGCCGAACAGCTTCTCGATCGGCGCGCCGATCGCTCGGCTCACCGGGTGGGCGACCGTGGACGACAGGCTGGTGATGCCGAGGAACGTGAGGAGTGCTCCGCCGCCGGCGAAGACCGCCAAGCCGAAACCGCCGCCGGGCTGCAGGAACAGACCGACCAGGAACATCGCGACGCCGATGCCGGTGACGATGGCGCCACCGATCAGACGGCGGCTCGCGCTGAGGGCCGTGAAACCGAGTTCGGGCCGCATGGCGGCGACCGGAGGAATCTTCGACGCCCGACGAGCAGGCACGAGCACCGAGGCGAGGGTGACGCCGAGACCGACGATCAGGGCGACGATGATCGTGCGGGGCTGCATCGTGAGGCCGACGTCGGGGAACCCGGCGCCCGCCTGGTTGAAGATGGCGATGATGCCCCGGGCGACGACGAGCCCACCGAAGATGCCGATGACGGTTGCCGTGAGCGAGACGACGATCGCCTCGATCACGATCATCCGTCGCACCTGCGCGGCGTTGGCGCCGATCGACCGCAGCAGCGCGAGTTCGCGGAGACGCTGACCGATCGTGATGCCGAAGATGTTGTTGATGATGAACGCCGACACGAACGCGGTCACGAAGGCGAAGATCAACAGGCCCGTCCCGATGAGATCGACGATCTGGTTGATCTGATCGGATGTCTCGTCGGCGACCTGCTCGCCCGTGACGACCTCGACACGAGGCGGGAGGAGGTCGGCGATCTCGGCCTGGACCGCGTCGATGTCGGCACCGTCGACGACGGCGATCTCGACCGTGTCGACCTGGTCGCCGGCACCGAGGATCTCGGCGGCTTCGTCGATGTCGAACAACGACGTGGTCGCTCCGGCGAAACCGTCGGTGTCGCCGAGGCCGACGAGACCGACGATGGTGAACGAGCGTTGGCCGGAGTCGAAGACGATCGTCATCTCGTCGCCGACCTCGTAGCCGACCCGGTCGGCCGTCGCCTTGTCGATCGCGACCTCGTCGGGCCCCTCGGGTGCGGTCCCGTCTTTGAGGGTGACGCCGTTGAGCGGGCCTTCGCCGCTCCACGAGATGCCGAACTGCGGCGCGCCGCCGGTGGAGATCGGTTCGCCGTCGGGATCGAGCATCTGGGCGAACCGGGCGATGCTGCCCTCGGCCAGTTCGACGCCGTCGATCGCGGCGACCTCGTCGACGATCGATGCGTCGATCGGGTCCCGGACGGCGCCGTCCATCTCGTCGGCGCCCTCGAGTTCGGCGCGGACGACGAGGTCGGTGTTCTCGCTGAGCTCGGTGAACAGGTTGTTGAACGTGGCCTTCATGGAGTCGGCGAGCACGAACGAGCCGGCGACGAACGAGACGCCGAGCATGATCGCGAGACCGATGAAGATGTTGCGGCCCAGTCGGGCACGCAACGATTTGCGTGCGAGTGTGGTGATCATCTCAGTGCCCCAGCGACGCCATCTGTTCCATGATCGTGTCGCGGGTCGGCGACGCGAGATCGCCGACGACCTTGCCGTCGGCGAGGAACACGGCCCGGTCGGCGTACGACGCCGCGTACGGATCGTGCGTCACCATCACGATCGTCTGGCTGAACTCGTCGACCGCGTCGCGCATGAACTGCAGGATCTCGGTGCCGGAGTTCGAGTCGAGGTTGCCGGTCGGCTCGTCGGCGAAGATGATCGTCGGACGGGTCGCCAGGGCGCGCGCGACGGCGACGCGCTGCTGCTGGCCACCCGACAGCTCGCTCGGCCGGTGCGACAGCCGGTCGCGGAGGCCGACGGTGTCGATGACGCGGTCGATCCAGGCCTCGTCGCCCTCCTGGCCGCCCAGAGCGAGCGGCAGGACGATGTTCTCCTTCGCCGTGAGCGTGGGGATCAGGTTGAACGACTGGAACACGAAACCGACCTGGCTGCGCCGCAACTCGGTGAGTTCCTTGTCGTTCAGCTCGGCGAGGTAGGTGTCACCGATGAAGACGGCGCCCGAGGTGAGCGCGTCGAGCCCGGCGAGGCAGTGGAGCAGGGTCGACTTCCCCGAACCCGACGGCCCCATGATCGCCGTGAACTTGCCGGGCTCGAACCGGACGTCGACACCGTCGAGGGCGTTCACGGCGGCGTCGCCGACGCCGTACGACTTGCGGGCGTCGATCACGCCGGCTGCTGCGGCGACGGTCGGCGGGGGAGGAGCCATCATCTCGGACATGGCACCAGTCTGACGCGGCGTCGACGCCCGGCCATCCACCTTTCGGACGATGGGGGTCGCCCTCGGGGATGACCCGGGCCGAGGCGTCGTCGTCCCACGGTCGAACCGGTGGGCACCGACGGCCATCGTCCCAGTACGATCGGGGTTCTTGGCGTCGTGCGAGCAGTGTGCGAGCGCGCTCCCCGACGGGGCGCGGTTCTGTCCCACGTGTGGGGCTCCTCAGGGTGCCCTCGCGGACGTCGCCGGCCTCGAGGAGCGGCGGGTCGTCACCGTCTTGTTCGCCGACGTCGTCGGGTTCACGACCATGGCGGAGCATCGCGATCCCGAGCAGGTCAAGCGGCTCGTCGACGCGGCGTTCGAACTGCTCGTGCGCGACGTCGAGTCGTTCGGTGGCGTGGTCGACAAGCTGTTGGGCGACGGGATCGTGGCACTCTTCGGCGCCCCGGTCGCCCACGAGGACGACGCCGACCGGGCGGTTCGCGCCGGCCTCGCGATGCAGCACACGCTGCACTCCTTCCGCGACGAGCACCCGGCCGACGATCTGCGGATGCGGATCGGCATCAACACCGGCGAGGTGCTGGTGGGCACGCTCGCCGGAACCGACTACACGGCCATGGGTGACGTGGTGAACATCGCGGCCCGCCTCCAGAGTGCCGCTCCCGCCGACGGCGTGCTCGTCGGTGCCGACACGCGGGCGCTGTGCTCGCCGGCGTTGCGGTTCGAATCGGTCGATCCGGTGCAGTTGCGGGGTCGCGCCGGTGTCACGGAGGCGTGGCAGGTCCTGGCGGTCGAGCGGTCGCGTCCCCGTCGACGCTGGGCCACCGACGTTCCCTTCGTCGGGCGCACCGCCGAGGTCGCCATCCTCGACGCCATGTTGCGCACGGTCCGGTCGGGCCGCGGCGCGATCGTCGCCGTGTCCGGCGAAGCCGGGATCGGCAAGTCGCGTCTCATCGGCGAGGCGGTGGGCACGCTGCTCGCCGAACGGCCGGAGACGCTGCTGCTCGAAGGGGCCTGCGCACCGTACGGCGAGACCAACCTGTGGTGGCCGGTCGCCGCCAGCGTGCTCGAACAACTCGGGCTCGACCGTCTCGGTGACGGCCCCGATCTGCGCGACCGGATCGTGGCACGGTTGACGCCGTTCGACGAGCTGTCGCCCGGGACGCCGCAGTTCGACCGGTTCGTCGAGTTCGTCCTCCATCTGCTCGGGCAGCCGTCAGCACTCGACGCGCTCGGGCCGGTCGCGCTCAAGGACGCGATCGTCGCCGGCATGGTCGGTGGCATCCGTCGCCGCGCCGAGCGTGGGCCGGTGGTGATCTGGGTCGACGACGTGCAGTGGGCGGCACCGGCGCTGCTCGATCTGCTCGAATCACTCGCCCGTCAGCTCGCCGGCCTGCCGGTCCTGATCGCCACCACGTTCCGCCCCGACGCCGAGACGACCGACGGATGGCCGCCGCCCGCCGACCCGGCGATGTCGCTCCATCTCTCGCTCGAGCCGCTCCCCGACGCCGATGCCGCCGAACTGGTCCGCGAAGCGGCCGGTCGTGAGCTCCCCGACTCGGTGGTGACGGCGATCTCGGCGCGCAGCGGTGGCAACCCACTGTTCCTCATCGAGCTGACCCGGCTCGCTTCCGACGACGCATCGGCGACCGAGGAGATGCCGGGGTCGCTCCGTGCGCTGATCGCCGCCCAGCTCGACCAGCTGACGCCCGCCCAGCGCGAGATCATCGACAATGCGGCGATCATCGGCAACGAGGGCAAGGCGGGCGCGTTGCGTCGATTCGCCGAACACCTCGGGCAGGTGTACGACCCCGGTGCGTTCCGGAGTCTCACCGACTCCGGCCTGCTCGTCCGCGACCATCGCGGCTGGCGGTTCCGCAGCGATGTCGTGCGGGAGGTCGCGTACCAGACGTTGACGAAGCAGGTGCGGGCCCAGCGCCACGCCGGTGTCGCGATGTATCTCGCCGAGTACGAGCCGACGTCGGTCGACCGACGGGCACACCACATCGCATCGGCCGCCGAGATCCAGTCCGAACTCGGCCCGATCGACGGGGTGCCGACCGACGCGTCGTCGCTGGCGGTCGAGTGGCTCGAGCAGGCCGCCCGCGGGTGGCAACGACAGGGTGCCGCCCGTCGTGGCCTCGAGGTGGTCGAACGTGCGATCCGCCTCGCGCCACGGTGGGGGTCGCCGTCGCGGTCGTTGTCGCTGCTGCAGGTGGAGCTCCTGGTCGACCTGCGGATGCACCGTGAGGCGCGCGCGGCGCTCGCCGAGCTGATCCCGCAGGCCGAACTCGCTGCCGACCACGTCGTCGCTGCCGAGTCGACGCGCCTGCTCGGACAGATCGAGCAGATGGAGGGCGAACTGCCGGCGGCGCGCCGCGAACTCACGAAGGCGGTCGAGGCGTTCCGCCATCTCGGTGACGACCGACGGCTCGCCGACGCGCTCCGGGCCCGTGGTTTCGCCGAGATGTTCGGCGGGTCGCTCGCCGAGGCCGAACGGTTCCTCCGTGAGGCGGAGGAGATCTTCGAGCGGGTCGACGACCCGCGCGGGCGAGCCTGGGTGCAGCAGAACCTCGCCTGGGCCTCGTTCCTGTCGGGCGATCACGAGTTGTCCGAACGGCGGCTCCGTCTGGCGATCGACGCCTTCGACGCGATCGGCGACCGTGGCGGGCGGGCCTGGTCGCTCGGCGTGTTGGCGTACGTGTACCACTTCGCCCGGCGCAACGACGACGCCCTCGAACTGGCCGCACAGGCGCTCGACGACGCCAAGCAGTGGAGCGACGCCTGGGGCGCTTCCATGATGCGCAACCTGCAGGCGAGCGTGCTGCTGTGGCGCGGCCAGATCGTCGAGGCGCACGAACTCGCCGAGCGGGCCCTGGCCGGGTTCCGCAAGATCGACGACCGATTCGGTCAGATCCAGGCGCTCGGCGTGCTCAACCGCACCGCGGTCGCACTCGGACGGTTCGCCGATGCCGACCGCACCGTCGAGGAGGTCATGGTGCTCTCCGGCAAGTTCGGCGAGTTGGCGTACCCGGGCATCGCGGCCGCCGGCACGGCGATGCATCTCGGCCACGGCCACGAAGCGCTCCTGCGGGCCGGCGAGGCGGTCGGTCGGCTCGACACCACCGGTGCCAACGTCGACGAGGGCCGCGTGATCGGCGCGTTCGGGCAGATCCTCACGGGCGACGCCGAGGCAGCGCTCGCGACCCTGCTCGAGGTCGACGTCGACCGTTCGCCGTTCGCGCTCGCGGCACGTGCCACGGCGTCGGCGATGATCGGCGACGCCGCACAGGCCACGGCCGACGCCGACCGGGTCGACTCGATGGGTGAGGTCAGCTACTGGGACCGAGCGATCGCCGCCGCCGCCGGCTACGCGTCGTCCGCCACGAGCGCCGAACGCGAAGTCCGACGTGTCCGCCTGATCGATGCCGTCAGCGGCGTCGACGACGTGATGGTGACGGCGTTCGCCGAGCGGGTGCTGGGTCGGCAGGCGGTCCGTCCGGTGCCCGCCGGCGACGGCCCGGCCCGCTCGGTCGATCTGGCGGGTTGGGGCGAGGTCGCTCGTCGCCTCGGCACCCCGGCCGAAGTCGGCTGAAACCGCCGTCGCCGACCGGCGTCGGCCGACTGCTCAGCCGACGGTGGGGTCGGGGAACACCGCGGTCATGCGGGCCCCGCCCAACGGCGACTCGTCGGCGACGATCGTGCCGCCGACCGATCGGACGACGGTGTCGACCACGGCGAGGCCCAGGCCGGCGCCGCCGGCGTCACGGGCGCGTGCGTCGTCGAGTCGGACGAAGCGCTCGAAGACCCGTTCGCGCTGATCGACCGGGATCCCCGGGCCGTCGTCGTCGACGACGAGGGTCACGGCGCCGTCGTCGCCGGTCGTGAGTGACACCGCGACGCGCGACTCGGCGTGGCGGGCGGCGTTGTCGAGCAGGTGGACGACGACCCGCCCCAGTTCGTCGGCTCGGGCACGGACCTGGCCGGCGGAGACGCCCGACACGTCGACCGGGACGCGGCGCGCGCGTGCCGCCTCGGTGTACACGATGTCGTCGAGGTCGACGACGCCGTTCGGCGCCGTGCGCTTCTCGTCGTGTCGCGCCAACGCGAGCAGGTCGTCGACGAGCGCACTCATCCGCTCCGCCTCGGCCAGGATGCCCGACGCCAGTTCGTGTTGTTCCTCGTCCGGGAGCGCCGCCTCCGCCTGGGCCCGGATCGTGGCCAGCGGTGATCGGAGTTCGTGGGAGGCGTCGGAGACGAACTGGCGACGGCGTTCGTCTTCGCGCTGGACCCGATCGAGCATCGTGTTCATCTCGACGGCGAGCGCTGCGATCTCGTCGTCGGAGCGAGGGACCGGCACGCGTTCGCCGAGTGTCGACGACCGGATCTCCCGGGTCCGAGCCGTGATGGCCGCGACCGGGCGGAGCGACCGGCCTGCCAGCACCCAGGTCAGGAGTGCGGCAGCGGCCATCACCACCGGGACCGCGAGCCACAGCAGCACCTGGATGCGTCGCACGCTGTTCTCGATCCCGTCGGTCGAGGCGGTGAGCAGCATCGGGCTGCCGGCGACGGTACGCGTCTCGACGATGACGCTGCCCGGCCGGTACGCGACGGCGGTGCCGGACGCCGACGCCGCGTCGAGCTCGCTGCGTACTGCCTCCCAGACGTATCGGGGGATCGTCACGCCGTCGTCGGCGTCACCGAACACTTCGGGGTCGAGATACTCCTCGAGATCGACGGTCACCCGCTGTGCGAGTTCGTAGAGGAACGTCTCGAAGCTCGCGGTGCTGTCGATGAAGACGGTGATCGGTTCGTCGTCTTCGAGGCCGTAGTCGGCGGCGAGCCGGCCGAGCCGTTGGCGGGAGACCATCGGCGCGTCGATCCGCCGGTTCACCGTGCTCTGCACGCGCACCTTGCCGGTGTCGTCGACGATGGCGACGACGTCTTGGTCGCACAGCACGTAGAGGTTGCGGTCCGGGTCGACCGCACGGAGCGGGTCGAGTGCGCCGATCGCGTCGAGTTCGGCGGTCAGCTGGACGATCTCGGGACCGAACAGTGCGGTGAGCTCGGCGGTGCCGAACTGTCGGGCGTCGACGAGTGGGGTCCGGGCGGCGAGCTCGCTGGTCTCGAGATCGCGTTGGGCGTCGAGGCGGTCGTCGATGAGGCTGTTCTCGACCACCGTCGGGGCGATCAGCGCCGCGACGAGGACGATGACGCCCACGATCAGTGACACGCCGAGCGTCAGGCGGGTGCGGACCGATCCGGTCGGGGTCCGGGTCGGGGCGTCGGTCGTGGTCACGACTCGTCGGTCTCGGTGCGTTCCCCGGTGATCTGATAGCCGACGTGTCGCACGGTGCGGATGACGTCGCGACCGAGCTTGCGTCGGAGGTACCCGACGTACACCTCGGCGATGTTCGGATCGCCGGCGAAGTCGAACCCCCAGACGGCGTCGACGAGACCTTGCTTGGTCACGACGTCGGGCGCCTGGCGGGCGAGGTGGTCGATCACGGCGAACTCGCGCGGGGTCAGCTGGACGGCGTCGGCGTCTCCCCAGGTGGCCGACACCTGGCCGCGGTCGAGGTGGAGGTCACCGACGGTGATCTCGTCGACCGACGCAGCCCGTCCACGTCGGAGCAACGCCCGGATACGGGCGACGAGGACGACGAGCGAGAACGGCTTGCGGAGGTAGTCGTCGGCGCCGGTGTCGAGCGCCTCGGCTTCGTCGTACTCGCCCTCTTTGGCGGTGAGCATCAGGATCGGCGTCGTGTTGCCGGCGGCGCGCAGGTCGCGGCACACCGCGAACCCGTTCAGCCCGGGCAGCATGATGTCGAGGATGATGACGGCGTAGTCGACCTGTTGCGCCTGCCAGACGGCGTCGTTGCCGTCGTGCACCATGTCGACGTCGAACCCTTCGGCGCGCAGGGCGCGCGCGATCGATTCGGCGAGACGGACTTCGTCGTCGACGACCAGCAGACGCATGGCACCAGTCTGCCCGCTGGCTCGCGTCGATGCAGCCGCCGAGGTGTGGTGACGGCGGCCGTGCTCTCAGGCTTCGCTCAGCGTGCTCCCGGCATGCTCACGCCATGAACCCGTTCGATGCTCCGCCCTCCACGCCTGCCGTGTCGTACGAGCCGCCGCGTCCGCCGAAGCGCCGACGTGGCCGGGTGATCGGCGCCGCCGTGCTCGGGGTCGGCCTCGTCGGTGCGGGTGCCGTGGGCGCCGCCGCCCTCGACGCAGAGGACGACCGGGAGTCGGACCGCTCGTCGGCGACCTCGGCAACGCCGCTCGTCGCGCAGGACGACGGCCCGCTCGTCGGCGTCGCGGCGCAGGACGACCAGCTCGACGAGGGCGATCTGCGCGAACTCCACGAGTGTCTGGGGCTCCCGGAGGACTGGGCCGATGCGCCGTTCGTCGGCGACGAGTTCGATCTCGACCGTCTCCCGCCGCTCGACGAGCTGTTGGGCGACGACTTCTCGCTCGAGGAGCTGTTGGGTGACGACTTCGCCCTCGACGAACTGTTCGGGGAGTTCGAAGGCGAGCTCCCGATGTTCGAGGAGTGGACGACCGAGGGCGAACTCCCGCCGCTCGAGGAACTGTTCGGTGACGACTTCTCGCTCGACGACCTCTTCGGGGAGTTCGACGGGGAGTTCCCGGCGTTCGAGGACTTCACCGTGGACGGGGCCTCGGTCGCAGCCGTGCCGGGTGATCCCGACGTCGTGCTCGACGACCTGCTCCAGGGCGTGCTCGACGAGCTCGACGGGCTCGTGGTCGTGATGGGCCCCGACGGTCCGATCGTGGTCGACCTCGGCGACGGCGCGGTCACGATCGAGCGCGACGGCGAGACCGGCGAGGTGACGATCACGACCGACGGCGATGCCGTCGAGATCGGCCCGGACGAACTCGTCGAGGAGATGATCGTGCCGATGATCCCCGACGACGTGCAGGAGTGCTTCGACGGGTTCGAGGGGTTCGACGCCGACGGGACCTGACGGACCCGGGCGTCGCGACCGTCCTCGGGGCACCCGGGTGCTTGACACGCGAGGTGGCGGTGGCGTAGTCACCCTGGCATGGTCGCCAGCGCCCACCTCGTCGAACGGCTGATCCGCGCCCCGCGCGAGCGCGTGTGGGCCGCGCTCACCGATCCCGACCTGACCGAGCGCTACTTCTTCGGGACGCGCCTCGAGTCGTCGTTCCGCCCCGGTGAGATGTACCGGTACGTCGATCGTGACGACGCCGACGTCATCGACGGATCGGTCGAGACGTTCGACGCGCCGAGCCGGCTGGTCATGAGTTTCCGGATGCTGTTCTCGCCCGAGCTGGCCGACGAACCGCCGAGCCGGGTCGAGTGGACCCTGACCGACGTCGGTGCCGAGCCCGACGCGGTGACGCACGTGGCGATGCGCCACGGCGAGCTCGCGCTGAGCCCGGCGACGTGGGAGCACGTCCGGACCGGGTGGCCGATCATCCTCGACTCGTTGAAGACCGTGCTCGAGACCGACGTCCCGCTCCCCGACGTCGACCGGGTCGACGGCCCGGTCGACCCCGCCGAGATCGAGGGGAACTGGCACCGTGCCCAGGGCGTGACGGCGAACAACTCGGTCTGGGAGCTGCTCGACGGTCGATCGCACACACCCGACGAGGCCGACGAGTTGCTCCAGCGGGCGTATGCGTCGGCCTACCACTGGCATCGCGCCACCGGCGCGACGGAGGTGAACCAGGCGCGGGCGTCGTGGCTCGTCTCGCGCGCACACGCCACGCTGGGTCACGGCGAACTGGCCCTGCACCATGCAGCACAGGCGGCGGCGCACCTCACCCGCGCCGGCGACGCCGCTGCCGACTTCGACCCGGCCTACGTCTACGAGGCGCGGGCTCGAGCACTCGCCGGCCTCGGCCGACTCGAGGAGGCACGTGAGGTGTACCGACGGGCACGATCCGTGCCCATCGCCGACGATCAGGACCGTGCGATCTTCGAGTCCGACCTCGCAGCCGGCCCGTGGTTCGGGCTCGATGTCGACGCAGCGTCCCAATGACCCTGTTATGGTGACTCGCCGTGAGTATCGAGGTCCCGATCTCGCAACTGAGCGAACCACTCCGTCAGCACCCGTTCGGGTACCTGATCACCGTCGGTGACGACGGGCGCGTGCACGTCCTGGCGTTGCGCCCCCGGCTCACCACCACCGACGATGCCGCCGTGATCCGCTTCGTCACCGACTCCCGGCGGGCGTCGACCAACGTGGGCGCCCACCCCGACGTGACCGTGGTGTTCCCTCCGGCCGAGCCGGGTGCCATGAGCCTGATCGTCGACGGGACGGCAGTCTCGACCGAGTCGGGGATCGACGTCTCGCCGACCTGGGCGGTGCTCCACCGCGACGCACCGTCGATCGATCCGGACGGTCGATGAGCATCGACGAGATCCCCCTGCCGTCCACCGACGGCCGTCTCTGGTTGTGCGGCCTCCGTGACGTCGCCGACGACCCGGAGGCGGTGCTGTCACTCACGGGGGCGTCGACCGTGGTCTGCCTGAACGAGCGCGACGAGCTCGAGCGGCGGGCGCCGCACTACGCCGACTGGCTCCGAACCCACCAGCCGGGTCGGGCACTGTGGTTCCCGATCCGCAACTTCCACGCCGAATCGGCCGAAGCGACGCTTCCCCTGCTCGACCTCGTCGTCGAGCGGCTCCAGCGCGGCGAGGGCGTCGTGATGCACTGCGCGATGGGGCAGGGTCGCGCCGGCACCATGGGTGTGTGCCTCCTGATGCGGCTCGGAGCGACCTCGGAGGAGGCGCTCGCGACGGTCGCCGCGCACCGGATGTTCGCCGGCCCCGGCGACGGTGCCCAGTGGGCGTTGGTCGACGACCTCGCACGCGAACTCGACGGTTGAGCTCCCCGGTCCTCCTCGCTGCCGTCGATTAGCGTGGGCCCACCATGTCGTCCGACCAGCTGATCTTCCTCGTGGTGGTGCTCGCACGCCTCGGCATCCCGCTCCTGATCTTCCGGTATCCGCTGCCGGCGATCGTCGCTGCGTTGGTGATCGACGCCGCCGACCAGACGATCTTCCAGAACAACACCGATCTCGATCTCACGGGATACCAGGGCTACGACAAGGCCCTCGACGTCTACTACCTGGCGATCGCCTACCTGTCGACGTTCCGCAACTGGGCCGACCCGTTCGCCGCCCGTGTCGCCCAGGTCCTCTGGTACTACCGTCTCGTCGGCGTCGTGGCGTTCGAGTTGACGCAGGTGCGTGCGTTGCTCTTGGTGTTCCCGAACACGTTCGAGTACTTCTTCATCTGCTACGAGGTCGTCCGGCTGGCGTGGAACCCGGAACGACTCTCGCACCGCCAGGTGATCGGCCTGGCCGCCTTCATCTGGATCTTCGTCAAACTGCCCCAGGAGTGGTGGATCCACGTGGCCCAACTCGACTTCACCGACTTCATGAAGGAGGACGTGTTCGGGGTCGAGGTCGACACGTCGTGGGGCACCGCGATCGGCGAGAACCTGTGGTTCGTGGCCCTGATGATCGTGGTGGTCGTCGCCGTCGTGGTCGTCGTCCGCAAGACGCTCGCAGCTGCGCCGCCGCCCGACTGGCCGGCCTCGGTCGACGTCGACCGGCA
>JBPEWX010000384.1:0-6359 GCA_052032235.1 Ilumatobacter sp.
CCCCGACCTCGTCGCCGCCGCGAGCGATGTCATCCCCGTCGCCGTCGGTCTCGATCATCGTGACGGCGAGCTCGCGGTCCACGGCTGGACCGAGGGGAGCGGCGTCCAACTCACCGAGGCACTCCACCGGTTCCCGACCGCTGCGGCGTTCGTCATCACCGACATCAGCCGCGACGGCATGCTCTCCGGCCCCGACGTCGACGGGCTCGCCGCAGCCGTGGCGGCCACCGACGTGCCGGTCGTCGCGAGCGGCGGCGTGGCGACGCTCGACGACATCGTGGCGCTCGCGTCGATCCCCGGACTGGCCGGCATCATCACCGGCAAGGCCGTGTACGAGGGGCGCTTCACCGTCGCGCAAGCCATGGCCGTCCTGGAGGTCGAAGGATGAGGGTCGCACGAGTGATCCCGTGTCTCGACGTGACCGAAGGTCGCGTCGTCAAGGGCACGAACTTCGTCGATCTGCGCGACGCGGGCGACCCGGTCGAGCTCGCCGCCCGGTATGACGCCGAGGGCGCCGATGAGCTCGTCTTCCTCGACATCACGGCGTCGTCCGACAACCGCGACACGACCGTCGACATGGTCTACCGGGTCGCCGAGCAGGTCTACATCCCGTTCACCGTCGGTGGCGGCATCCGGTCGCTCGAAGACGCCCGTCGCATGCTCCGGGCCGGGGCCGACAAGGTCAGCGTCAACACCGCGGCGGTGCAGCGACCGGAACTGATCGGCGAGATCGCCGGTGAGTTCGGTTCGCAGTGCGTCGTGTGTGCGATCGACGCCAAGCGGCGAGACGACGGCGATCCGGCGTTCGAAGTGTTCCTCCACGGCGGCCGCACCCCGACCGGCATCGACGCGATCGAGTGGGCGCAGCGCGCGGTCGAGCTCGGAGCCGGCGAGATCCTGCTCACCTCGATGGATCGCGACGGCACCAAGATCGGTTTCGACAACGAGCTCACGCGAGCGATCAGTGACGCCGTGACGGTACCGGTGATCGCCAGTGGCGGCGTCGGCACGCTCGACCACCTCGTCGACGGCGTCGTCGACGGCGGCGCCGACGCGGTGCTCGCCGCGTCGATCTTCCACTTCGGCGAGCACTCGGTGGCCGACGCGAAGCGCGCGATGCTCGAGGCCGGGATCACGGTGCGTCCACCGGGCTGCTGAGAACACCCTGTGACCAGGCGTTATCGGGTTGAGCGGCAGCCCGGCCGGGTCGAAGATAGGGAGATGGAAGCGGTCGACATCCTCGCCAGCGTCCGACCGCTCGTCCTGGTGGTCGATGCCTCGGGCACCGTGCTCGACGCTCGGGGCGGCGCCGGTGGCTTCCTCGGGCACGATCCTGCCGATCTCGTCGGACGACTCGTGTTCGACATCGTCGCCGAAGAGGCGCTCGCCGACGTCGCCGGCTATTTCGCCCGGTTGACCTCGAACCCGTCGCACCCGGTCTTGCTGCCGATGCCGTTCCGATCGGTCATGTCGGGGACCGACCGCCAGCCGTACGGCGTCGACGTGATCCCGACCGGCGTCGTCGACGATCGCGGGCGACGCAGCTGGGTCGTCATGCTGGTCCCGCAGTCGATGCAGACGTCGGTCTCCGAGCCGCTCAACGCCGAACTGACCGGTGCCGGACGCGACGTGGTCCGTAGCCGTTTGTGCGACGAGCTGTGCTACCACAACCAATGGGGATCACTCCGCTGGTACTTCGTGGCGCTCGACGGCGAACCGCAGGTGTTCGGGCCGCGTTCCGACCCCGGTCTGGTCGCCGTCCTGCAACGGGCCGTCGATCGCGGTTGGCGACCGTGGACCACGCCGACGCTCGCCGTCGACGAGACGATCCGTCCTCGCTCGGCCGACGACGTGTTGATGCCGTGCGACGCACCGTCGAGCGTGGCCGCAGCCGCGCTGCGTCACGCCGAGCCGGGACAGCAGTTCCGCATCGGGTTCGTTCCGGTCGAGCTCGACGGCGATCTGATCGGTGTCTACCTCGAGCTCCGATGGGTGCCCGTCGAGGGCGAGCTCATGGTTCGCGCCAACGTGTTGACGCGCATCGAGAACCTGTGCCAGATCACCGCCTTGCTGCACGAACGCTGGCGCGACCGCGATCGTCTCGTGTTGGCGGCCACCCGTGACACCCTGACCGGCCTCGCGAACCGCGATGCGCTCACGGACGCGATCGACGCCGCGTCCGAGCCGAGCGCGGTGCTCTACGTCGACGTCGATCGCTTCAAGTCGGTGAACGACCGCTACGGCCATGCCGTCGGCGACCGGGTGCTCGTCGAGATCGGGCGACGCATCGTCGCGTCGTGTCGACCGGGCGACGTGGTCGCGCGTTTCGGCGGGGACGAGTTCGTGGTGCTGCTCGACGGCATCGACCTCGACACGGCCGAAGACATCGGCCAGCGAATCGTCGACTCGGTCGCCGAGCCGCTCGGGATGCCCGGGGCACCCGAGAGCGTGTCGCTCAGCGTCGGTCTGGCGGAGTGCCGACCCGGCACCGACCCGGTCGACCTCGCCGATCGGGCGATGCTGATCGCGAAACGGTCCGGGCGAGCGCAGCTCGTCGTCGCCTGACCGGGGCCCGCAGACGGTCAGATGTCACGGCCGAAGAGGCCGAGGTGTCGTCGTCGTCTGTACGGGTACAGTCGCCACCATGGCAATCCCGAACGAATCGATGGAATACCGCCGCCTCGGCAACAGCGGCGTCAAGGTCAGCGCGCTCGGCTTCGGCAGTTGGGTCTCGTTCGACACCCAGATGGGCACCGACATGGCGCTCGAGTGCATGCAGGCCGCCCACGACGCCGGCGTCAACTTCTTCGACAACGCCGAGGCCTACGCCGGCGGCAAGAGCGAGCAGATCATGGGCGAGGCGCTCCGTCAGCTCGACTGGCCGCGCTGGTCGTACGTGGTGACCACCAAGCTCTACTGGGGTATCCACGGCCAGGACCCGAACATGCGGAACACCCTGAACCGCAAGTACCTGATGCAGGCGATCGACGGTTCGCTCGAGCGGTTCGGCCTCGACTTCGTCGACGTGGTCTATTGCCACCGTGCCGATCCGGACACCCCGATGGAGGAGACCGTCTGGGCGATGAGCGACATGGTGTCCCAGGGCAAGGCCCTCTACTGGGGTACGAGCGAATGGTCCGCCGACGAGATCCGCCATGCGATCGACATCGCCGAACGTCACCACCTCCACAAGCCCGTCACGGAGCAGTCGCAGTACAACCTGCTCGAGCGCGACAAGGTCGAAGTCGAGTACGCCCGCCTGCACGCCGAGACCGGCTACGGCAACACGATCTGGAGCCCGCTCGCCTCGGGTCTGCTGACCGGCAAGTACCGCGACGGCATTCCGGAGGACTCCCGCGCAGCGCTCTCTGGCTACGAGTGGCTCAACGAACGCATGAGCGACCAAGACGCCGTCGCCCAGATCGAACGCCTCCGCCCGATCGCCGATCGACTCGATTGCACGATGGCACAGCTCGCGATCGCCTGGTGCACGAAGCACCCGATGGTGTCGAGCGTCATCACCGGCGCCAGCCGCGCCAGCCAGGTCGTCGAGAACATGAAGGCCGTCGAGGTGATGCCGAAGCTCACCGACGACGTGATGGCCGAGATCGACGACGCCCTCAGCTGACGACGCCCTCAGCCGACCACGTCACCGTTCGCCTGCCGACGCCCGACCGCATCGCCGGTCGGGCGTCGTCGCGTCCGAGCCTGGGTCAGGACGACACGGAGAGCTGACGGCGCAGGACCTTGCCGGTCGTGTTGCGGGGGAGTTCGTCGATGAAGCGGACGTGGCGCGGGACCTTGTGGGTCGCCAGCTGCCCCTTCACGTGGTCTTTCACCTCGCGCTCGGTGAGTGCTTCGTCGTCGCCCAGCACGACGAACGCGGCCAGGACCTGACCGAACTCCTCGTCGGGAACGCCGGTGACGACGACGTCGACGATCGCCGGGTGGGCGTGTAGCAGCTCTTCGACCTCGCTCGGGAAGACGTTCTCACCGCCCGAGACGATCATGTCGTCGTCGCGACCCTCGACGAAGAGGAGGCCGTCGCGGAACGACCCGACGTCGCCGGTCGAGACCAGCCCATCGACCCGTTCCTTGTCGTCGCCGTTGGTGTACCCGTCGAACTTCAAGGCTCCACCGACGAAGATCCGGCCCGACGAACCCTCGGGGAGCCGCTTGCCGTCGCCGTCGAGGATGGCGACGTCGACCCAGCGGACCGGCCGACCCGCCGTCGTCGGATGGGCGGCGAGGTCGTCCGGCGTGGCGATCGTGGCCGAGGCGACCTCGGTCGATCCGTACAGGTTGTAGAGCACCGGGCCGAAGCGCCGGAGCACGTCGGTCACGAGCTGGCCGGAGATCGCCGAGCCGCTCGACGCGATCACCCGGAGTGAGGGGAGCCGGAGCTCGCCGTCGTCGGCCTGCAGGATGCGGCTCAACATCACCGGCACGACCACCAGGACGTCGGCGCCCTCGTCGGCGACCGCGTGCAGGGTTCGGGCCGGGTCGAACTTCCGGGCGACCACGGCAGTCGCGCAGCGCGAGAAGCCGAGCAGCAGATGGCTGAGCGCCCAGGCGTGGAACAGGGGAGCGGCGATCACCTGGACGTCGCCCAGCTTCAAGGGGATGCGGTCGAGCAGCGCCGCCACGCCCTCGAGCGCCGACGGCCCGCTCTCTCGCGCTGCCCCCTTGGGGCGGCCCGTCGTGCCCGACGTGAGGATCACGACCCGGCCGACGTCCTTCGTCGGCTCGACGGAACCACCGATCGTCGCACGTCGCTCGAGTTCGGCCTCGTCGATCGCTGCCGCCACCATCGAGTCGGTCACCATGTCGGTGTACTCGTCGTCGTGGATGATGAGGTCGAGCTGCTCGGCGTCGGCGACGTCCGCGAGCTGCGGACCGGCGAAGCCGGTGTTCAACAAGATCGCATCCGCACCCACGGCGGCCACGGCACCGAGCGCCTCGACGAACCCGCGCCGGTTCCGGGCGAGGATCCCGACCCGCGTCCCCCGACCGACGCCGTCGGCGTGGAGGCTGGCGGCGATCGACTGGGTGCGGGTCCAGACGGTGGCGTACGTCGTGCCGCCGTCGTCGTCGATCACCGCGAGGCGATCGGGATACCGGGCGGCGGCCCCGGCGAGCAGCCCGGCGATCGACGATCCCCACGGTGCCATCGCCTTCACCGCCCGCGGAAACCGGTCGGGCCGTTCGAAGGGGGTGAGGAACGATCGCGCCAGGGTGATACCGACGCCGACGGAGCGGCCGAGATCCATGCGACCGACGATAGTGGTCTCATCCGGTGGGCGCGGTGGTGAAACCTCCTTCGGTCGACGCGTCCCGAAGGGTGAGAATCACCGGTATGTCCGATCGACGCGTGAGCGCCGTGCTGCCGCTGCTCCGGCCCCAGGCCGGACGCTGGGTCGCGCTCGGCGTCCTGACCGCGTTCGGCGCCGGCCTCACGGTCGTCGGGCCGTTGGTCGTCCGTTCGATCGTCGACCGTGCGGTCGAGGGCACCGACGCCGACACGATCCGTCGGCTCGCGTTCGTGTTCCTCGTGATCGTGATCGCCGCGCAGGTGGTGTCGGTGCTGGTCGCCCGGTCGGCGACGTACGCGGCCTGGGCGACCACGAACGAGCTCCGGATGCGGATGGCCCGTCACGTGCTCGGACTCGACCACGAATTCCATCGCCAACACACTCCCGGCGAGCTGATCCAGCGCGTCGACGGTGACGTCACGTCGGTGTCCGACCTGTTGGGTCGCGTCCTGCCCAAGGCGGTGGGCTCGGCGATCCTGGTCGCCGGCATGGTGGTCGTCGTGTCGGCGATCGACTGGCGGATCGGCGTCGGGATGATGGTCTACGTCGTCGCCGCCGTCGCCGCGGTGCTGGTGATGCGGCACCGGGCGGTCGAGGAGTCGGCCGACGAGATGGGCGCCTACGCCCGCCTCTACGGCGGTATCGAGGAGCGGCTCAACGCGTCCGAGGACCTGCGGGCCAACGGTGCCGGTTCGCACGCCATGTGGCGATTCGTCGAGGACTCGGCGGGTGCGCTCGACCGGTCGGTGCGGCGCGAGTCGGCGTTCCTCGGGATGTGGTGGGGCGTACAGGGCGCGGTGGTCGGTGGCGTCGTCGCGTCGGTGATCGCCGGTGCCGTGCTGGTCTCGAACGGTGCGATCACCGTCGGGACGGCGTTCCTGTTGTTCCAGTACGTGCTGCTCATCCAGCGTCCCCTCGAAGAAGTCGTCCACGAACTCGAAACCGTGCAGAAGGCGACCGGGGCGATGCGGCGCGTCACGTCGTTGACGGCGACCCAGCCGACGATCGTCGACGAAGGACGAACCTCGCCGCCGGCAGGTCCGCCGG
>JBPEWX010000385.1:0-1630 GCA_052032235.1 Ilumatobacter sp.
AGCCGGTGGTGACCCGCCGGTCGCTGGTGCCGGAACGCACCGTGTTGGCGACGGTCGCCGCGATCGTCGTCGTGGGTGTCGGTGCCGCCACCGTCGTCGCCTGGGACGACCGCGCCGACCCGCGCGACACGACCGAGCCCGAGGTGTCGGCCACGCTGCTCGATCCGATCGAGGCGACGGTGGCGATCCGCACCGCCGAACCGGCGATCGACCTGGCGACGATCAGCGACCGGTCGGTGCTCGCCCGACCGTCGATGCCGGCGCGTTGGCGGCTCGCCGCGTTCGAGGTGTACGACGGGCAGCGGTGGGTGCCCGATCTCGATCTGCGTCCGATCGGTGGCCGGCTCGGCGAGGTGTCGATCGACGCCGAGGAGGATGCGCTCGACTACCGGGTGCAGTTCCAGTCGGACGAACTCGACCTGTTGCCGCTCCCCGGTGCTGCGGTGCTGGTCGACCGCGACGTCGAGACCGACCTCGACCGGGTGGCGGTGCGGTTCATGGAGCGTCCCGGCCCCGACACCGTCGTCGACGCCACCGCCGTGCCGCCGCCGTCGACGGCCGACGCGCTCGACGCTGCGGTGGTCGCCGCACCGACCGACGAGATCGCCGCCGCGTACACCGACCTCGCCCGCACGTTGGCCGGTGACGGCGGTGACGTCGAACGACTCGGCCGGATGGCGCAGGAGATGCGCTTCTCGTGGCAGCTCGACTCGCAGGCCGGCGGTTTCGGACAGCAGCTCGCGCTGATCGACCGGTTCATGCTCGACACCCGACGCGGCTCGGCCGAACAGTTCGTGACCGCGTTCGTCCTGTTGTCGCGGGCACTCGGCTACGAGACGCGGATCGCTGTCGGGTTCGACGTGCCGCCCGACGATCTCGGCGCGATCTTCACGATCCGCACCGATCACGCCGCGGTGTGGCCGGAGGTGCTGCTCGACGACGGCCAGTGGCTGCCGTTCGACCCGGTGCCGGACACCGAGGCGGTCGACACCGCCGACAACGAACCGCCGCCGGCCCAGCAGACGCCCGCCGCGGCGCAGCCACCATCGGCGGAACCGACCGAGAGCGACGACGAGATCGAGGAGACCGACGACGAGGCGACGGCGAGCGACGACGGTTGGGGCACGTGGGCGACGTGGACCCGCCGTGTCGTGACGGTCTCGGCGATCGTGCTGCTCCCGATCGCACTGCTCGTCGGGGCGATCCTCGCCGTGAAGGTGCGGCGTCGACGGGCACGGCTGCGTGCGGGTGATCCGGCCGAACGGGTGCGGGGTGCGTGGGCGAACACGACCGATTCGTTGGTCGACGCCGGGTTGACGATCGGCACGTCGTGGACCGACGACCGGATCGCCGACTCGTCCGCGTCGGTCGTGGCGGGTGTGCCGCACGAGACGCGTCGGTTGGCAGCCATGTCGTCGGCGGTGACGTTCGGGTCGCGCCCGAACGAGGAGGCGTCCCGTCTGGCCGACGACGCGGCTCGCACGTCGGCGGCGATCGACGCAGCGATCAGGGCGTCACGCACTCGTTGGGAACGCCTCCGCTGGCGCCTCAGCCTCCGGTCCCTCCGCCGAGCCACCCGCAGCCCCGTCACCTGACCCCGGACCCAGTCGGGTCGGGTGTCGTACGGAAC
>JBPEWX010000386.1:0-2857 GCA_052032235.1 Ilumatobacter sp.
GAGTCGGCGAGCGCGACGACCATCGCCGCTTCGCCGCCCATCATCGCCGCGTGGGTGAAGGCGAGCTGCTGGAACCTCGAGTTCGCCTTCCATCCGGCCACGTCGCCGATCGTACGCGGCGGCCCGCCGCAGCCGGTGCCTCGACCAGCCGAGACCGTGCCGAGACCGTTCGTTCACCTGGTGCACGCCTCGTCGTCGCACCGAACCCGCCTCACGGTCACCGTGGGGCTGCCGGATCGTTGCCCGATCGTCGATTCGAGGCCACGAATCACACCCGTGTCGTTCACGTGGGCCGTCGACAATGACCTGGCGTGAGCGACCACCCCCTGCGTGTGCACTTCGTCTGGACCGGGTCGCGCTTCCCCTACCACGCTCGTCTGGCGATCGAGTCGGCGATCGTGGCGATGCCGGAAGCGAGGATCGATCTCGATCTCGTCGTCGGCGCCGCCGGTGACCCGTCGGCCGCCGACCATTTCCGCACCGTCGCCGCCTACGACCGTGTCACGGTCACCCGATGGACGCCGGGTGAACTCTTCGAACACTGCCCGCTCGGACCGGCGCCCTACCAGGCGTTGCTCGGGCGCCTGCCCGCCCGCTCCCCCGCAGCCGTGTCGAACCTCGCCCGGCTGGCGATCCTCTACACCCGGGGCGGGGTGTATCTCGATACCGACGTGCTCGTCCTCCGCGGCCTCCACCGCCCCTCCGTGCACGGCAGCTATGTCGGGGTCGAGCGCGTGTGGGACGGGAACCGGTCGCGCATCGAGCGAGGCTTCGGTCCGATCGCGGCGCTGAAGGCGACCCCGTGGGCCGTCCGGTGGGCGGCGTGTCGGGTCGACAGCGCCGTGTGGCACGGCCGCCTCCGCCTGGCCGACCGGATCAGCGACGACGGCCACACGCGCGAGCAGGTCAACAATGCGGTCATCGGCGCACCGGCGGAGTCGCCGTTCATCGCGTTCGCGCTGGCCCAGGCGCTCGAGGTCGACCCGAGCATCCGGTTCGCCCTCGGCCCGAACCTCCTCGACGACGTCGTCCGCGCCGAACCCCGGCTGGCGTGTGTCGCACCGGCGTCGCGGTTCTACGCGGTTCCACCCGGCCTCAGTCACCGCTTCTTCTCCGATCGCACGCTCGAGCTCCCCGTGGACGCCCAGGTGATCCACTACGTCGCGAGCAACCACCGTCGTCTCCTCGCCGATCTCGACATCGACGACCCGCGGTTCGCCCGTGAGACGGCCCCGTTCTGGCGACGGGGTGAGCAGGTCCGGACCGCGATCGGGGCGCTCGAGTCACCCCGCCGCATCTGGAGCGTCACGTGATCAGCGGCACGAAGCTCCGTCTGGTCGCCGGTGACGTCGCCGCTCGGCGGCGGACCGGGGACGGGTTCGCCCGCCGGACCGGGCTCGTGGCGATCGGGCAGGCGGCGGTGAAGGCCACCCAGGTCGTGCTCTCGATCGCGCTCGTCCGGCTCCTCGGCCCCGACGACTGGAACGCCACGGCGTTCCTCCTGTCGATCTATCTGGCGGGGACGACCATCGGCACACTCAACGTGCAGCACGGCATCGTGTTCTTCCTTCCCCAACTCGAGGCCGAGCGCAGGGCGTCGCTCGTCCTGCGGACGATGGCGATGCTGCTCGGCGTCGGCGTGTTGATCGCGCTCGGGTTGTCGGTAGCCGCTCCGGCGCTGTCGGGCGGCCGACTCTCCGACCCCTCGGCCGTCGTCTGGATCGGGGTGGCGATCGCGCTCGAGATGCCGTCCGCGTGCGTGCCGATGGCGATGATCGCCACCGATCGGTTCGGCAAGGCGGCCGCCTGGGACCTGACCGGCACCGTGTTGATCCTGACCGCCACGATCGTCCCCGCGGCGACGGGTGCCGGCACGTCCGGTGTGGTCGCCGGATTGGTCGCGGTCGGCGCGATCCGGCTCGTCGGCGGCACCTGGTTCGTCGATCGAACCCTCGGCACGGAGCGGAGAAGGCCCGTCGGTCGACAGCTCCTCGTCCGTCAACTCGTCTACAGCATCCCGCTCGGCGTCGCCGTCGCCGTGGCGATGCTCAACCGGCTCGTCGACAAGTGGTTCATCGCTGCGTTCCGCAGTGGGGACTTCGGCGTCTACGCCGTCGCGGCCCAGGAGGTCCCCCTCCTCGCGGTGCTGCCGTATGCCGGCGGCGCTGCGATCGTCACGTCGCTGGTCGCCGCCTTCCAGGACGACGATCTCGCCCTCGCCCGGACGCATTGGTTGCACCTCACGATGACCATGTCGGCCGTCGTCGTCCCGATGGCGATCGGCCTGGTCCTCGTGTCGCCGGAAGTGATCCGGCTGCTGTTCACCGACTCGATGGCTCGCGGCATCGTGGCGTTCCAACTGTTCACGCTCGTGACGGTGCATCGGGTCGCCGAATACGGCATGGTGCTGCGGGCGGCGGGCCGGACGCGCGACCTGATGCTGGTCGCGCTCTGCACGCTCGTCGCCAACGCCGTCCTCGCCGGCGGCGGTGCGTGGCTGTGGGGGATGACGGGTGCCTCCGTCGGCACGGTCGTCGCGACCGGGATCGGCTGGATGATCGCGATGAACCGGATCGCCGACACCTTCGCGATCCCGGTGCGCGACGCCTTCGCCTGGCGGACCTGGGGATCGTGCGTGCTCATCTCGGGAGTCGCCGCCGTCGTCGCGTACGCGGTCGTGGCGCCACTCCCCCTCGGGCTCGGTGGTGCACTCGTCGCGAAGTTGGCCGTGTTCGGCACCGGGGTCGGCGTCGGACTCCGTCGCTGGCGCCGGTCACCGAGCTCCCGACCACCGGCTGCCGTGGTGATCCCCGAGGCGTCGAGGCTGGTGGGAACGTGAGCGTCGACGCGATCCGCT
>JBPEWX010000387.1:0-5028 GCA_052032235.1 Ilumatobacter sp.
CGGCCGCCTGTGCGGCCAGGTAGGCCTTGCGGGCCTTCTTGTTCAGAACCATCTCGACGGGCACCGGTTCGACGCCGGCGGTGCGCTCCTGCAGTCGGCAGAAGGCGCACACCGGGGCATCGCCGGAGTCGGGTGCGGTCGTGGGTGCACCGCACGACGTGCACGGCAGCAGTCGAGCGCGTTCCGAGGATCGGCGCTCGGCGAGCAACGGCGCCATCTTGTCGACGAACTCGAGGTAGAACGCCGCCTTCGACCCGGGCGACTCGCGCTCGATCGAGTTGAGCGCCTCCTTGTACGACAGGTGCTTGTTGCCGACCGCCATCGGGCACTCCTCGACTTGATAGTCGATGCCTCGGACGATGCACCACGCCGCCATCTCCCGTTCGGTCAGCCGGACGAGCGGCTTCACCTTCTTCGGGAAGCCGTCGCGGGCGGGCAGCACGGGGAGCTGACGGGCGAGATAATCGATGTCCCACCGCAGGGTGTTGCCGAACAGGACCGCGGCCTCGTCGTCGAGGTTGTGGCCGGTCACGACGACGTCGTAGCCGCCGTCGAGCGCTGCCTTGTCGAAGATGTGCCGCTTCGACATGCCACAGGCCGAACACGGCACCCGCTTGGTGACCTTGGCGGCGGTGGGGACGTCGTAGCCGAACTCGTCGCGCAGGTCGACCGTCGTCAGCGTCAGGCCCCGCTCGTCGGCGAAGTCACGGGTGTACTCGTACGACACGTCGCTGTACTCGCCGATGCCGAGGCCGATGTACAAGCCGTCGGCTGCGTAGCCGAGTTCGTGCAGGATGTCCCAGACCGCCAGCGAGTCCTTGCCGCCGCTGACGGCGACGAGGATGCGGTCGTCGGGCGACAGCATGTCGTAGTCCTTGATCGCCTTCTCGACCTGGCGACGGCAGAGCTGCAACAGGTGCTCGGCGCAGAAGTTCGCGTTGTGACGCGGGAGGTCGATGATCGCCGGTTCACGGCAGACGCGACACTTCGAGCCGCTCATCGGGAGCCTCCGCCGGGTCGCGGGCTAGCCGCCGGAGACGACGGGGCGGATTTCGATCGTGTCGTCGGGGTCGAGTCGTCCATCACCAGGCACCAGTGTGCCGTTGCGGATGACCAGGAACGACTCGCGATTCATGTCGAGTGAGTCGAGCAGCTGGTTGACGGTGCTCACCCCGTCGACCGTGATCTCGCGCTTGGGTTGCCGGAGGCGGACCAGCATCGGCGTCAGGCGGAACGCTTGCGGCGCTTCTTGGCCGGCGGGATGCTCGTGATCAGCACCGATTGGCCGGCCTTGAGCGTCTCGGTGGAGAGCTTCTCGGGCTCCTTGACCGTCAGCTTCTTCATCATGTCGTTCAAGAAGAACACGCCGGCGACGGCCTGCCACCCGCGGCTGCCGCCGTAGACGCCCTGGCGCATCGAGGTGGTGCGCAGGAACTGGGTTCGGCCGATGAGAAAGAGCGCGAGGAATCGGAACAGCGCGCTGTCGGAGCGCACGCCCTGGTACATCGCCCAGCGGCGGATGATCCAGGACGGGCGGAGCGCCCGAGGGAGCAGTGCCACGGGCTCAGAGCCTCCGGATCTCGACCAGGGTGGTCTTCTTCTTCCCGCTGCGCTTGCCGAGCAGGAAGAACAGGATCAGGAGCACGACGAGTGCGCCGCCGCCGATGGTGAGCAGGGTGTTCTTCTGCTCGTCGACCTTGCCTTGCAGGGAGTTCTGCAGCCCCTGCACCTTGTTGCGGAGGTCGTCGGCCGAGATCGTCTCGCCGGTGGAGGTCTGGCTCATCGCTTGTCCTTCGGGTCGAGGTAGGTCTTGTTGATGCGGCTCACGACGATCGCCGTGATGAGGGCACCGACGACGATCACGATCAGGTACGGCACCCACGACCACCACTCGCTGGTCCCCAGGTCGGTCTCGACCTGCAGCACCCGGAGCAGGCCGAGGAGCAGGATGCAGATACCGATGCCGAGCGAGACAGCGGCTGCCGCGCCCATGGCGATCCAGGTGCCCGCCCCCTTGAGCGGTCCGAGCGTCTCCTGCTTCGCGTACCGCTTGACGTAGTCGACGACCTCGCCGACCGAAGCACCTTCGACCTTGGCGGTGGGCGGCGGGGTTGCTGGACGTGTGGTGTCGTCAGCCATGGGTCCCGTTTCTATCAGAATCGCGGCGCTGCGACCCCGATCATCCGGAGGATCCCCCGGACGAACGACGGAACTCGATCACGGCGTCGGCGTCGTCGAGGGCGTCGCGCAGGACGTCGCAGCGTTCGGCGAGCGACGGGGCGGCGAGCACACGGTGTCGGTCGACCGCGCCGAGCGGCGACAGCGAGGCGAGGTGATAGATCGCCAGCCGGGGGTCGTCGCTGATCTCGGCGTCGGGCGGCGGCGCCCCCTCGCCCATCTCGAGCACCGATTGGTTGAGGCGCCGCACTCGGTCGTGGAGTTCGTCGATCCGCTCGGCGATGTCGAGCGGCGGTTCGCCGTCGTCGGGCCAGATGTCGACGTCGGCGACGGGGTACGGGTCGTCGGGCAGCCAGCCGACGACGCGGATCCGCTCGGTGCCGACGATCGCCACGGCGAACCGGTCGCCGGGCATGACCCGCATGTCGGCGATGCGGCACATGGTGCCGACGTCGGCTCGGATGTCGCCGCCGCCGACCTCGTGGCCGCGTTCGATCATCACGACGCCGAACTCCATCGGGTTCGTGTCGTCGGCCAGGAGATCCTGGACGAGCTGCACGTAGCGGGGCTCGAACACCTGGAGCGGCACCACCCCACCGGGCAGCACCGTCATCCCGAGCGGGAACATGGGCACGACGGCCATGAACCCAGGGTAGGCCGAACGAACTGCGCCGGTTCAGCGCGGTGCGAAGCGGTCGGGATCGGGTTCGACGACGATCGGGTACTGGGCGATCAGGTCGATCACCGACGCCCAGTACGGCGTGTAGTACGCCGGGTCGTTCGCTCCGTCGGCGTTGAGGACCAGCGCGAACTCGACCGGGTCGCCGTCGTCGCCGTCCATCACGCCGGTCAGTGCCTTGACGCCGGTGAGGGTGCCGGTCTTGGCCTGCAACGCACCTTCGGCCGGGGTGCCGATGAGCTGGTCGTCGAGCGTGCCGTCGCGGCCGGCGACGGGCAGCAGGTCGGCGAGGTCGTCGGCGACGGGCGAGACGGCGAGCACCGCCGACAGCGAGTCGCAGGTGAGGCGGTTGTCGCGGCTCAGCCCGGACCCGTCGACGACCATCGCACCGGGGAGCGGCACGCCCCACTCGGTCAGGCGCTCGCCGATCACGGCGGCGCCGGCCGCCCGAGTTCCCTCACCCCGTGCTGCGTAGCCGATCTCTTTCAGCAACAGCTCGGCGGTGTTGTTGTCGCTCGTGTGGAGCAGCTCGACGAGGATCTCGGTGAGCGGTTCGGACTCGATGAGGGCCAGCGTCGAGAGGGCGGCGTCGTCGGGTGTCGGGGCCTGGCGGGCGCTGCCGACGACGTCGACGCCACGTGCCTCGAGCAGGCGTTCGACCTCGTTGGCCGCTGCCTGGGCGGGGACGATGGCGAAGTTGCCGTTGCCGATCATCCCGTCGTTGACGAGCAGGGCGTCGTACGGACCGGCGTCGGAGAACGTGATGCCGTCGCCCCATGCGTCGACGCGGAACTCGTCGTCGTAGCGGGAGGCGTCACCGACGATGTCGCCGTCGATCCGGGTGATCCCGGCCGCCACGAGCTGGTCGACGACGGCATCGAGGGTCGTGGTGTTCACCGCCGGGTGCGGCTTGGGATCGACGAAGTCGGCGGTGACCAGCACCGGATCGCCGCCGCCGACGACGTAGACGTCGCCGGGCACCACACCGCCGACGGGCGGCGCGGAGCGGAGTTCGGTCCGGAAGGTGTGGTCGGGGCCGAGCTCGTCGAGCGCCACGGCTGCGACGAGCAGTTTCATGTTGCTGGCGGGGATGAGCGGGACCTGCCCGTGGTCGTCGATGACGATCTCGTCGCCCCGCCGGATGGTGAGGCACATCCCGTCGCCGATGGTGGCGGTGAGCTCGTCGGCCGCTGCTTCGAACGCGGCCAGCGATTCGGCCTCGGCGGCGTCGACGGCGATGGGGGTCGGGTGACGTCGGAACGAGAGGATGTCGGTCGACAGCTCGTCGACCGGCGGCGGCGGCACCGTGGTCGTCGTCGTGGTCGTCGCCGGGGGCTCGTTCGCCTCGGCGAGCCCCCACACGCCGCCGAGCAGCACGACGGGGATGAGCGCGAGGACGACGAGCGAGGTCAGGGGGATGGTGTTGCGGTCGCGCATGGGTCAGCGGGGGCCGAGCGCCGCCGGGCTGGCGACGGCCGGGAACGAATTCAACACGTTCACGAGCTCCGCCCACACCTGCCGGTACTCGCTCTGGTCGCTGATCGTCGGCCCGTTGAGGATCAGCACGAACTCGATCGCTCCCCCGCCGTCGACCGGCAGGTAGCCCGACAGCGCCTTCACGGCGGGCGGGTCCTGGTCGAACGGCGGGTTGTTGAGGGTGCCGGTCTTGGCGCGCATCCGTCCCGCCACCGGGGTGTCGGTGAAGATGTCGCTGAGGGTGCCGGTCTCACCCGCGATCGCCATGCCCGCACCGACCGACGAGTCGTAGGTGGAGTACTGCAGGACGTCGAGCAGGGTCGCGCAGCTGATCCGGTTGTCGAGGCTGAGACCGCTGCCGTCGCCGAGCACCATGCCCGTCGTGTCGATCCCCCACCCGGCGATCGTCGAGGCGATCGCGTTCAGGCCCGCCTCACGGGTGCCCTGTCCGGACACGGCCACGCCGATCTCCTTCACCATCATCTCGGCGGTGTTGTTGTCGCTGTTGGTCAGCATCTCGGCGATCGCCGACGGCAACGGTTGCGACTCGATCGAGGCGAGCTCGGGCACGTCGCCGGGCGCGACGCCCGTGCCGCTGCCTCCGCTGACGACGACGCCTTGTTCGGCGAGGATGCGGACGAACTCGCGGGCGCCCGCCTCGTTCGGGTCGCTCCCCCGCTGGTCGTCTCCCTGGA
>JBPEWX010000388.1:0-6372 GCA_052032235.1 Ilumatobacter sp.
TCGAGCAGCCGGTGACGGGCGGGGTCGACGACCGATGAACCGCAGTCACGCCGTGGCGACGGTCGCCTGGCCGTTGCTGTTCGGCGCGATCTTCCTCGCGCTCTGGGAAGCCGTCGTCCAGATCTTCGACCTCAAGCCGTACTTCCTGCCGTCGCCGTCGGCGATCGCGGAGGCGTTCGTCGACAACCTCGACGTGATCTGGGACGCCACCGTCTACTCCGGCACCAACGCGCTGATCGGACTGCTCGCCGGGACGATCCTCGGGATCGCCGTTGCGTTCATGCTCGTGCGGTTCCAGTTCATGACCGAGCTCGTCACCCCGCTCGCCGTCGCGCTCAACGCGATCCCGATCGTCGTGCTCGTGACCGTGTTCCTCAACATGTACGGCGCCACGAGCGACATCCCTCGCCGGCTGATGGTCACCCTGATCGTGTTCTTCATCGTGCTCGTCAACGTGGCGAAGGGACTGCGCCAGGTGCAGCCGACCCACCTCGAACTGATGCGGTCGTACGCGGCCTCACCGTCGGCGGTGCTCGTGAAGGCCCGGATCCCCAACGCGGTGCCGTACCTGTTCACGGCCCTCAAGATCGCAGCGCCGGCGTCGGTCATCACGGCGTTCGTCGCCGAGTACTTCGGCGGTCGAGACATCGGGCTCGGCCGTCGCATCCCATCCAACTTCGCGAACTCCAGGAACGCAGTCGCGTGGGCCTATGTGCTCGGCGCCTGCCTGTTGGGCCTGACGTTCTACCTGATCTCCATGGCGATGGAGTCAACCACCAGACACCGACGGGGCGAAGCCCCTGGGGGAGGAGCATGACATGAGAACACGGACACGAACGGTACGGACGGCGCTCGCCAGCGTCGTCGCACTGTCCCTGGTCGCCGCCGCGTGCGGGGACGACGACGACACCGCTGACGACGTCGAAGACGCCGTCGACGACGCCGTCGACGAAGCAGAGGACGCGGTCGACGAAGCAGAGGACGCCGTCGACGACGCGGTCGACGACGCGGAGGACGCCGTCGACGATGCGGTCGACGAGGCCGAGGACGCGGCCGACGACATGGCCGACGACGACATGGCCGAGGGCATCGAGTGCGAGACGCCCGACGAGGTCAGCCTGCAGCTGCAGTGGTTCGTCCAGGCCCAGTTCGCCGGCTACTACGCCGCCATCGACCAGGGCTACTACGACGCCGCATGTCTCGACGTCACCATCGTCGAAGGCGGCGTCGACATCGTCCCGCAGACCCAGCTCGCCAACGGCGACGTCGACTTCGCGCTCGCCTGGGTGCCGAAGGCCCTCGCCAGCCGTGAAGCGGGGGCGAACATCGTGAACGTCGCCCAGATCTTCCAGCGCTCCGGCACCCTCCAGGTGGCGTTCGCCGACTCGGGCATCGAGTCGCCGGCCGACTTCGCCGGCAAGAAGATCGGCAACTGGGGCTTCGGCAACGAGTACGAGGTGTTCGCCGCGCTCGGCCAGGAGGGGCTCGACCCCGCCTCCGACGTCGAACTCGTCGGACAGAACTTCGACATGGTCGCCCTCCTCGACGGGGAGATCGACGCCGCCGAAGCGATGACGTACAACGAGTACGCACAGGTGCTGGAGGCCGTGAACCCCGACACCGGTGAGCTGTACCAGCCGGAGGACTTCAACGTCATCTCGTACGAAGAGGTCGGCGTCGGCATGTTGCAGGACGCGATCTGGGCCAGCGGTGACCGTCTCGCCGACGACCCGGAGTACGTCGACATCACGACCCGGTTCGTCGCCGCGTCGATCGGCGGTTGGCTCTACTGCCGCGACAACGTGCAGGAGTGCGCCGACATCGTCCTCGAAGCGGGCCCGACCCTGGGTGCAAGCCACCAGCTGTGGCAGATGAACGAGGTCAACAAGCTCATCTGGCCGTCCGACAACGGACCCGGCATCGTCGACCCGGCGGCGTGGGATCGCACCGTCGAGATCGCGCTGAACACGCCGAACCTCGAAGGGGCGACCGTGCTCACCGAAGCACCGTCCGACGACGCGTACCGCACCGACATCGCGACCGAGGCGCTCGAACTGCTCGCCGAACTGGGGATCCCGGTCGCCGTGACCGGTGAGGTGTACCAGCCGATCGAGGTCACCCTGAACGAGGGCGGCGCCTGACGAGACCGGCACCTCGTCACCATCCCGCGGTGACGTGAACGGAAGACAGCGGCAGGGTCGGGGACTTCCGGCCCTGCCGCTGTCGCGTCCGGGACCCGTAGGTTGTCCGGATGCGCCGCAGCACGATCGCCGTCACCCCGCTCGTCGCCCTCTCGGTGGGCGCCATCGGGTTGACGGGCTGCGGCGGCGGCGACGCCGAGACCGAGGCGTCGACCGTGGCGCCCGTGATCGCCACGCTGCCGCGCGTCGAGCTGCCCGAGAGTTTCCCCGACGCGGTGCCCATCCCGGCGGGTCTCGAACTCGACGAGGCGAACGAGTTGGCCGGCGACCAGTCGACCATCTACGACATCACCGGTTGGAACGCCGGCGACGCCGTACCGCTCGGCGAGGCCTACCTGGCCCAGCTCCTCGACGCCGGCTTCGAGATCACCACCCGGAGCGACTCGACCGAGAACATCCTGTTCACCGTCGAGGGACCCGAATGGTTCGTGAGCGCCGGCTTCTACCCCGACGCCGTGCGCAACACCGGCACCGCGATCGGCCTCACCGTCGGCCCCGTCGACTCCACCACTGCGTGAACGAACCGCGGCAGCGTTCCGCAGTTCGTTCACGCCTTGATCGGGTCGGGGCGGCGATCAGTCGTCCACGTAGGCGAGCGCCGACCGCAGGTTCATGGGGCGGCGCGGCACGGGCGAGCTGGTGACGATGTTCGTCACCGTGGCGCCATGACCGGTCACGAGTTCGAGCAACTCCTCCAGGTGGGCGGTCGAGCGGACCCGGGCTCGGATCACGTGTGACTCCGACCCGGTGACCCGGTTCGCCTCGATGATCTCGGGAATCGCCGTCATGACGTCGTCGATGGTCGCCCGGTCGAGGTTCGTCGCGTTGAGGCGGATGATGCACAGGATCGGGAACCCGATCGCCTCGTAGTCGACGACGGCGCGATAGCCGGTGATGACGCCGGCCTCCTCGAGCTTGCGGACGCGTTCGGCGACGGCCGGGGGCGACAGTCCGATCCGCTCACCCAGCTCGCGATACGACAAGCGGCCCTCGAGTTGGAGCAGGTCGAGCAGGTCACGGTTGATCTCGTCGAGATGGATCACATGCGTACTGTACTTTCGAAAGCTGATTCGTCAATCGACTTTCGAAACGGTTGCCGATAGCGCTCAACCGGCCGAACTTCCGAACGTTGACGGATTGTACAAACCGAGCCCGATCCGTAGCGTTGATGCCATGAACGCACAGCAGACCCTCGCATTCCGGGAGCTCCTGGCGGCGTGGAACCGCCGTGAGGACGCCCGCTCGCAGAGCAACTTCCGCGCCCTCGCCTCGGCTCGTGCCGACCTCGAGGACGCACGGACCAAGCTCCACCTCACCCTCGATCGCTGACCCCAGCGTTCGCGCCCGACGACTGCAGATCGTCGAGCGCACCCCTCGCACGACCACGGGCCGGGCATCGCACGGAACGACGACCGAGTCGCCGTTCTGACGACACCCGGCCCGTTCTCGCGTCTGCGCACGGCTCCGGCTTTGCCCTGCCCGTCGCATCGTGCTCCACTGGGCGGCAATGGACTTCGAGCAACCCGACGACTTCGCCGTCATCCGCACCGAGGTGCGGCGGCTGTGCGACAAGTACGGCAACGAGTACTGGCGCGGGCTCGAACCCGACCGCTACCCCGAGGAGTTCGTCGCCGACCTCACCCGGCACGGCTGGCTCGCAGCGCTCATTCCCGAACAGTACGGCGGCGGTGGGCTCAGCCTCGCCGGGGCATCGGTCATCCTCGAAGAGATCGCCGCCAGCGGCGGCAACCCGTCGGCGTGCCACGCCCAGATGTACGTGATGGGCACCCTGCTCCGACACGGGTCCGACGAACAGAAGCAGCACTACCTGCCCCAGGTCGCCGACGGCCGCAAGCGACTCCAGGCGTTCGGCGTCACCGAACCGGCCGCCGGCTCCGAGACCACCCGCATCACCACCCGTGCCGAGCGCGACGGCGACGTCTACCGGATCAACGGCCAGAAGATCTGGACGTCACGAGCGCTCTACTCCGACCTGATGATCCTCCTGGCGCGCACGACGCCGATCGACGAGGTCGAACATCGCCTCGACGGCCTCTCGGTGTTCCTCGTCGAAATGCGCGACGACTCCGGCGAACTGATCCCCGGGCTGCGGATCGACCCGATCGACACCTGGATGAACCACAGCACGACCCAGGTGTTCTTCGACGACGTCGAGATCCCCGCGTCGTCGCTGATCGGCGTCGAGGGCAACGGGTTCCGCCAGATCCTCGACGGCATGAACGCCGAGCGGATCCTGATCGCCGCCGAATGCATCGGCGACGGCACCTTCTTCCTCGAACGGGCGTCGCAGTACGCGAACGAACGTGAGGTGTTCGGGCGGCCGATCGGCCAGAACCAGGGTGTGGCGTTCCCGCTCGCCAAGGCGTACGCCCAGCTGCAGGCCGCCGATCTGATGCGGTGGAAGGCGGCGTCACGGTTCGACCAGGGCAAGAGCTGCGGTGCCGAGGCGAACATGTCGAAGCTGCTCGCCAGCGAGGCGTCGTGGGCCGCCGGCAACGCCGCACTCGACGCCCACGGTGGCTATGGCTTCGCCGCCGAATACGACATCGAACGCAAGCTGCGCGAGACCCGGCTGTACCAAGTCGCCCCGATCAACAACAATCTCGTCCTCGCCTTCGTCGCCGAGAAGTGCCTCGGCCTCCCGAAGAGCTACTAGTCGGTTGAGGTCAGACCCCAACCGACGAGCCCGTCGAGGGTGCGAGGCGACTGGTTGTCGGTTGGGGTCTGACCTCAACCGACGGTGGCAGCTGTGACGGCGCCGCTCGACGGGGTTGTGGTCGTTGCGGTGGAGCAGGCGATCGCCGCGCCGCTGGCGACCCGGCACCTGGCCGACCTCGGGGCGACCGTGATCAAGGTCGAGCACCCCGACGGCGGCGACTTCGCCCGCCACTACGACACCAACACCGCCGGACAGTCGACGTACTTCGTGTGGGCCAACCGCGGCAAGCAGAGCGTCGTCGTCGACCTCAAGAGCGACGCCGGGCGTGAGCGCCTCGACGCGCTGATCGCCGGCGCCGACGTGTTCGTCCAGAACCTGTCCGCCGGCGCCGCCGAGCGCGCTGGCCTGCTCGCCCACCAACTCATCGAGCGATACCCCTCGATCGTCGCCTGCGACATCTCCGGCTACGGGCTCGACGGGCCACGTGCCGACGACAAGGCCTACGACCTCGCGATCCAATCCGAAGCGGGTGCCGTGACGCTCACCGGGTCGCCCGACGAGCCGTCGAAGGTCGGCATCTCGATCGCCGACATCTCCGCCGCGATGTACGCCCTCAGCTCGATCCTCGCTGCGCTGTACCGGCGCGACCGAACCGGAGAAGGCGCGGCGATCTCGCTGTCGATGCTCGAGTGCCTCACCGAGTGGACGTCGCCACAGGTGCTGACCGCGGCGGCGACCGGCGTCGCCCCCGCCCGCTCGCCGCGCCGCCACCCGATGATCGCCCCGTACGGGATGTTCGAACTGGCCGACGGATCGACGGTCCTCGTCGCAGTGCAGTCCGACCGTGAGTGGCGTGCGATGGCCGACGGTGTGCTCGCCCGGCCCGAACTCGGCAACGACCCGCGCTTCGCGACGAACAGCAGCCGGATCGCGAACGTCGACGACCTCGAGTCGATCATCGGCGAGGTGCTCGGTGGCGTGACGGCCGACAAGGCGCGCGAGCGGTTGCGCTCGGCTCGGATCACGGTGGCCGACGTCCGCGATCCGCTCGACGTGTGGCACCACGAACAACTCGCGGCGCGGCAGCGCAAGGTCGACGTCACCACCGAGACCGGTACCGCCCAGGTGTTCAGAGCCCCGTTCAACATCAGCGGCCACACCGACGACGGCGGCCACGTCCCCGCCCTCGACGAACACGCCTGACCGACACCGTTCGTCGGGCGTGGGGCTACGACGGGTCGAACCAGGGCTCGCCCGTCGTCTCGGTCCAGCCGACGGGGTCGGCGAGGATGGCGTCGATGCTCCGCTCGTCGGTCAGGTTGTGCGATCCCCATCCGTCCCCGATGACCGTGATCGTTTCGAGTTCGGGGAGCGCCCACGTCGCGGCGAACGGTGCGTCGTCGATCGGCGGTGCCGGGTCGGGCGCCGCCGTGAACCAGAAACCGGGCGGCCGAGGTGGCCGCTCCACCCGTCGCCGGAGGTGCCGGAACT
>JBPEWX010000389.1:0-1574 GCA_052032235.1 Ilumatobacter sp.
AGGTCTACGACGGCGCTGGCGACCTGGTCGGCGGCCTGTACGGGGTGCGGATCGGCGGCTTGTTCGCGGGCGAGTCGATGTTCCACAAGGCGACCGATGCGTCGAAGGTCGCACTCGTCCACACGGTCGACTGGCTCGACGAGACGCAGGCGACCCTGTTCGACGTCCAGTGGACCACCCCACACCTGATCAGCCTGGGCGCCATCGACGTCCCGAGAACCGAGTACCTGCGCCGTCTCGCCGCCGCCGTGTGAAAAATGATCCGACGCTGGTGGGCCGCCACCCACCAGCGTCGAAATCGACCCGACCGTTTGTCCCAGGTGCCGGAGGAGCTGTTCCAACCACGAGGTTCGTGTACCGGCTGTTCGGTCGGACATGCTTGGTATCGGCGACCCCGGTACCGCACTTGAGTGAAACCTGACGATTCGCTTCCCAGAGGAGTTCAGCGATGAGCGAGCAACCCACCCGTGACCGTCCGTGGATGATGCGGACGTACTCCGGCCACTCCACGGCCGCGGCTTCCAACGCGCTGTACCGCACCAACCTGGCCAAGGGGCAGACCGGCTTGTCGATCGCGTTCGACCTGCCGACCCAGACCGGCTACGACCCCGACTCCGAGATGGCCCGCGGCGAGGTCGGCAAGGTCGGCGTACCGGTCGCCCACCTCGGCCACATGCGCACCCTGCTCGACGGGATCCCGCCGGGCGAGATGAACACGTCGATGACGATCAACGCATCGGCATCGTGGCTCCTGGCGCTCTACGTCGCCAACGCGGAGGAACAGGGTGTGGCGTCGGTCGACCTCCGCGGCACCACCCAGAACGACATCGTCAAGGAGTACCTGTCGCGCGGCACGTACATCTTCCCGCCGGTGCCGTCGCGCCGGCTGATCGTCGACATGATCGCCTGGTGCTCCCAGCACGCACCGAAGTGGAACCCGATGAACGTGTGCTCGTACCACCTACAGGAGGCGGGTGCGACGCCGGTGCAGGAGATCGCGTACTCGATGGCCACGGCGATCGACGTTCTCGACGCCGTACGCGAGAGCGGCCAGGTGTCCGACGACGACTTCGGGCAGGTGTTCGGATCGATCTCGTTCTTCGTCAACGCCGGGATCCGATTCGTCGAGGAGATCTGCAAGCTGCGGGCGATGACCGAGATGTGGGATCGTCTCGGCGAGGAGCGCTACGGCGTCACCGACCCGAAGGCGCGCCGGTTCCGGTACGGCGTGCAGGTCAACTCGCTCGGACTCACCGAGGCGCAGCCCGAGAACAACGTGCAGCGGATCGTGCTCGAGATGCTCGGCGTGTCGCTGTCGAAGCGTGCCCGCGCCCGCTCGATCCAGCTGCCGGCGTGGAACGAGGCACTCGGGCTGCCGACTCCGTGGGATCAGCAGTGGTCGCTCCGCATGCAGCAGGTGTTGGCGTTCGAGACCGATCTGCTCGAGTACGGCGACATCTTCGACGGATCGCACGTGATCGAAGCAAAGACGACCGAACTCCGCGACGCCGCCCAGGCCGAACTCGACGACGTGCTCTCGCTCGGCGGCGCGTTCGAGGCGGTCGACACGCTGA
>JBPEWX010000039.1:0-2140 GCA_052032235.1 Ilumatobacter sp.
AGCAATGTCGGCTGCGACGACACCCCGGTCGTGCACGAAGGCGAACTCGAGATCGTCAAGGTCGACGACGTCGACCTGACGGTGATCAACGGTGAGACCTTCAGCTACGACCTGTCGGTGAGCAACACCGGCCCCTCGCCCATCACCGACGTCGTCGTCACCGACGACCTGCCCGACGGCCTCACCCTCGAGAGCGTCTCGGCGAACCCGGCCCACTGGACGTGCAACGACACCGACCCGATCTCGTGCACGTACGACACGCCGCTCGCCGCCGGCCCCGCAGCCTCGTCGATCACCGTGACGGTGACCGTCGACGACGATGCGGTCTTCGACGACGACACCATCGTCAACGTCGCCGTGGCCAACGGCGACCTCGACGACGAACCGTTGCCGCCGGTCGACGACGACGAGGAGACACCGCTCGAGCGGACGCTCGACATCGACCTGCTGACGGCCGACTGCGTGAAGGACGCACCGTTCATCAACTACGACATCACGGCACTCGGGTTCGTCCCCACCGGCAACATCACCTTCCGCTTGTACGACAGCGACGACAACCTCGTCGACACGATCGTCCGTTCGACGCTCTCCGGACGGTTCCTGTACCCCGGCGCCGCCGTCGACGCCAGCGGCAACGGCATCGACTGGCCGGGCTGGGCGTTGGTCGACGGCGTCTGGGTCCTCGACGACTCCGACGCCATCCTGCGCGACGGCCTCCGCGTCGAGGTGGAGGTCAACCCGACCGCCACCGCTTCGGTCGAGTACCCGGCGGCGAGCTCCGCTTGTGCCGACCCGTCGGCGACGTCGGCCGATCTGTCGATCGAGAAGACGGCCAGCGTGTCGGTCGTGTCGGTCGGTGACGGCAGCGGTGCCGAACGGTTCGACTGGACACTCGACGTGGCCAACGCCGGCCCCGACACCGCCATCGACGTCGTCGTCCAGGACATCATCCCGTCGGTGCTCACGATCACCGGCGTGTCGTCCGACTCGTTCGACTGCTCGACGAGCGGCCAGACGGTGACGTGCACGCGAGGCTCGATGCCGGTCGGATCGACCGGGACGGTGACGATCTCGGTCTCGCTGCCCGACAGCGCCGCTGCCGGCCCGATCGAGAACGTCGGCAGCGTCGAGTCGAACGTGCCGGACCCCGATCTGTCGAACAACAGCGACGACGCCGTCGTCGACGTGGTCGCCCAGCAGCCGCCCGTGACCCAGGCACCGCCGCCGGTGACCCTGCCGCCGACCGGTTCCAACGGCACCAGCCCGATGATGCAGCTCGGTCTGTTGCTGCTCGCCGTGGGCGCGATCGGTGTCGTCGGCGCACGTCGCCGGCGGGGCATCGCCGGGTGAGCCGGGCCGGCTGAACCCAGCCGGCCGAACCGAGCCGAAGGGGCCGTTTCCCGTGCGGAACCGGCCCCTTCGCCGCGTCCGGACGCCCCCGTCACACCGCGTCGCAACCTCTTTGCAGAGTGCAATTGACTGACCGATCAGTTGCCCGTATCGTGCCTCCTGCTGCCGGGTTCGCCCGGCCGATTCGGTAACCATCGAGGGGATACGTGGGGGCACGTTCGTGGCATCAATCGACATCATCAGCACTCGGGAACCGACCGACGACGCCTGGATGGCGACGGCGGCCTGCAAAGGGCTGACGCATCTGTTCTTCCCGACCCCGGCCGAACGGCCGCAGGCGCGTGAGCGACGCGAGGCGGCTGCCCGCGAGGTCTGTGCCGGCTGTCAGGTCCGAGCGACCTGCCGAGACTTCGCACGCGACGAGCACGAGTACGGGTTCTGGGGCGGCGAGTCCGAGGACGAACGCCACGCTGCCGGGTTCCGCCTGATCGCCCCGATCGGCGTTCGGGCCCGCTCAGCCAGCTGACGACCCGGCCGACGCTGCGGCCAACTCCACACACGCCCAGGCGTCCAGCACGTCGGTGCGCACCGCCCGCAGGGGTTCCAACGCCGCGAGCACGTGCTCGTGCCGCCCGGCGAGGATGCCGCTGATCACGAGCCGCCCCGACGGCGCCAGTACGCGACGCAGATCGGGCGCCAACGCCACCAGCGTGGGCGCCAGGATGTTCGCCACGACCAGATCGAACGTGCCGTCGATCTCGGCGAGCGGCGTACACGACGCCTCGACCCG
>JBPEWX010000390.1:0-23540 GCA_052032235.1 Ilumatobacter sp.
CTGGTGAGATCACGGGCTTGGACCAGCGCCGGCGCTGCGACGGGGGCCGCAGGAGCGTCGAGGACGGACGGAGTGCTGTGCATGCCTCCATCGTGAAGATCGCGGCCCGACCGCGACATGGAGGCGGCTGGCGAACCGAGGGTGGGGTTGTCCCCACCCGCGGCGCGTCAGGACGTTGCGTTGGCCGGGTTCAGCGGGCGTACAGCGCGACCGACTCGGCGGCCTCGAGCAACCACTCGGGGTAGATGCCGACGGCCACGGTGAAGACGGCGGCGATGCCGACGGCGAGCGCCGTGGCGAACGGGACCTGCTCCTTCGGGGTGTCGGTGTCGTCGGTGGTGAGCCAGGCGCTGACCATGATGCGCAGGTACATGAACGCTGCGATCACGGCCGAGAGCATCGCGATGATGCCGATCGCGTAGCTGTTCACGTCGACGGCCGCCTGGATCACGCCGAACTTGGCGACGAACCCGGTGGTGAACGGCACGCCGGCCTGCGCGAGCAGGAACACCGTCAGGGCGAGTGTCACGGCCGGTCGGCGCCGGGCGAGTCCGTTGAACGCCGTGATCGAGGTGTCGCCACCGTTCGAATGGGCGACCACGGCCACGACGGCGAACGAGCCGATCGTCAGGACCGAATAGAAGAGCAGGTACTCGACGACGCTCTCGATGCCGCTGTTCGGACCGGCATGGCCTGCCGCCTCGACGCCGACGAGGATGAAGCCGGCGTGGCTGACCGACGAGTAGGCGAGCATGCGCTTGACGTCGGTCTGCACGGCAGCGAGCAGCGAGCCGATCACGAGCGACAACACGGCCAGCACCCAGATCACCGGGCGCCAGTCGTCACGCTGGAACGGCAGCGCCACCAGCAGCACCCGCAGCATCGCAGCGAACGCCGCCGCTTTGCCGACCGATGCCATGAAGGCGGTCACCTGGTTCGGGGCACCCTGGTAGACGTCGGGCGACCACACATGGAACGGCACGGCCGCGACCTTGAAGCCGAGGCCGACGATCAGCAGGGCGAGTCCGGCGAGTACCAACGGTGAGTCGCCGTCGAGCGACACGTTCGTGGTGAACGACGCCGCGATCTCGGAGATGTTCGTCGACTGGGTGCCGCCGTACACGAGGGCGATGCCGTAGAGGAACACCGCCGAGGCGAAGCCGCCCAGCACGAAGTACTTGAGACCCGACTCCTGGCTCTCGGGCGTCCGGTACGACGCTGCGAGCACGTACAAGGCGAGCGACAGCGTCTCGAGACCGAGGAACAGCACGATCATGTCGTTGGCGGATGCCATGACGACGCCACCCGTCGCGGCGACGAGGAACATCGCGTACATCTCGGGCGCGTCCTTGCCGGCGATCGCGAGTTCGTCGATCGTCAGCAGTGCCACCAGGACGACGGCGGCACAGATCGTCATCGTGAGGAACAGGGTGAGGTGGTCGAACGCCAGCGCACCGTCGACGATCGTCGACGGGCCCTCGTCGTCGATGTCGGCCCACTGCAAGAACGCGAACACGCCGGCGACGATCGCGGTGACGATCGTGACGGCGCCGTACAGACCCTTGGGCCAGCGGGGCGTCAATGCGCCGACGAGGAGCAGGAACAGTGCGCCACCGACCAGCGCCAGGATCGGGCTGAGGTGCCACCACTCGATCTCGGGTGCGGTGAAGAAGGTGTCTTGGGCCAGCATCAGTGATCGCCCTCCTCGGTCTCGTCGGCGTCGTCGTGCTCGACGATCACCGGCTCATCGGGCGTCGGCGCCTCGAAGTCGGCGACCGACTCCATGTGGCCGATCAAGCGGTCGACGGCGGGCTCGATGCGGTCGAGCATCGGCTTGGGGTACACACCGGTGAAGACGATGATGCCGATGAACGGCAGCAGCGTCGCGGCTTCCTTCAGTTTCAGTTCGGCGAAACCCTCGTTGGCCTCGCCGGGCTCGCCGTGGAACACCCGCTGGTAGGCCCAGAGCAGGTAGAGCGCTGCCAGGATCACGCCGGTGGCGGCGATCGCGGCGTACCACGGTTCGGCGAGGAAGGTGCCGATCAGGATCAGATACTCGCCGACGAAGCCGTTCAGACCGGGCACACCGATCGAGCTGAGCATGACGACCATGAAGCCGGCGGCGAAGATCGGTGCCACCTTCTGGAGGCCCGACAGTTCGGCGATCTGGCGGGTGTGACGCCGCTCGTAGATCCAACCGACCATCAGGAACAGGGCACCGGTCGACACACCGTGGTTGACCATCTGCATGACCGAACCGGTGACCGCCTGGCTCGTGAAGGCGAACGTGCCGAGCACGATGAAGCCGAGGTGGGCGACCGACGAGTAGGCGACGAGTCGTTTGAGGTCGGTCTGCATCGTCGCAGCGATCGCGCCGTAGATGATGCCGATGACCGCGAGGCCGAGCCAGAGGTAGCGGCTCCAGTACGACGCCTCGGGGAACAGGTAGAGCCCGAAGCGGAGCAGGCCGTACGTGCCGAGCTTCAGCATCACGCCGGCCAGGACGACCGAACCGGCCGTCGGTGCCTGGGTGTGGGCGTCGGGCAGCCACGTGTGGAGCGGGAAGACCGGCACCTTCACGGCGAAGGCGATCGCGAACCCGAAGAACAGCCAGCGTCCGGTCGACGCCGCGAACTCCGCGTTCTCGGCGATCTCGACCAGGTCGAAGGTGACGCCCGAGACACCGTTGCGGCTCGCGATGTAGGCGGTCGCCATGATCGACACGAGCATGAACGCCGAGCCGGTCATCGTGTAGAGGAAGAACTTCGTCGCTGCGTAGACGCGTCCCTCGTAGCCCCAACCACCGATCAGGAAGTACATCGGGACGAGGACGATCTCGAAGAAGACGAAGAACAAGAACAGGTCGAGGCTGAGGAACGAGCCCATGACGCCTGCCTCGAGGAGCAGCAGCCATGCGAAGTACGGCTTGTCTCGACCCGGCTCGTCGTTGTGCGGATCGATGCCCAGGATGGCGAGCGGGAACAGCACGCCGGTGAGCAGCACGAGGAACAGCGAGATGCCGTCGACACCGAGGTGCCACGAGATCCCCCACTCCTCGATCCACGGCTGTTTCGTGACGAACTGGAAGCCGCTGTCGTCCTGGTGGAACTCGGCCGTGAGCCAGACCGCCATCGCTCCGGTCGCCACCGACGTGACGGCGGCGACGAACTTGGCGTACTGCGCCTGCCGCGAGCTGATCAGCCCGATCAACGCAGCGCCGATCGCCGGCATGAGGACGAGCGCGGTGAGGATGGGGAAGGAGAGTTCGCTGTGCATCACACGACCCCCCGTCCGATCACGAACCAGGCCAAGAGCAACACGACTCCGATGCCGACGATGCCGGCGTAGTTGCGGATATTGCCGGTCTGGAGCTTGCGGACTCCGGCACCGGTGCCGCCGACGAGCTTGGCGGTGCCGTTCACGGCACCGTCGACGATGTGCTGGTCGAACCATGCGATCGCCTCGAACGCCTTGCGGCCCGGGCCGCCCATGAAGGCGCTGATCGCGGCGTCGTAGCGCCAGCCGTCAGCGAGGATCTGCGGCTCGATGGGCTTGATGGCCTTCTTCCCGTACACGGCGACCGCGAGTGCGATGCCGGCGAGGGCGATGGCGATGGCGAGCAGCGCGAGCAGGCCCTTCGAGTCGTAGGCCGAGGTGCCCGAGATGTTGTTCTCGCCGACCTCGACGACCGGGTGGAGCCAGTGCTCGAGCTTGTGCTGCCAGTCCTTCGGGATGAACGAGAACGACGGCAGGTTGAGCGCACCGCCGACGGTGGAGAGGAACGCCAGCACGACGAGCGGGAACAGCATGATCCACGGCGACTCGTGCGGCTTGAACTCGCCATGGGCGCCGTGCGTCTCGGGCTGGTGCTCGTCGAGCGCGTCGGCCTCGGCACCAGCGGTGTCGGCCGCGGTGTCGTCGGCTGCGTCGGCGTCGTCGGTGTCGACCAGGTGCGCCGCCTCGGCCTCGTTGGCGTGGCTGCCCCAGCGGGCCTTGCCGAAGAACACGAGGATGACCTGACGGGTCATGTAGAACGCGGTCAGCAGGGCCGTCACCAGACCGATGACGTACAGCACGGTGGCGCTGGTGCCGCCCTTGGCGAGCGTGAACAGCAGGATCTCGTCCTTCGACCAGAAGCCGGCGAACGGCGGCACGCCGGCGATCGCCAACCAGCCGATGATGAAGGTGGCGGCGGTGACGGGCATCAGCTTGCGGAGCGCACCCATGTGGCGCATGTCCTGCTCGTGGTGCATGCCGTGGATGACGGAACCCGAGCCGAGGAACAGCAGCGCCTTGAAGAAGGCGTGGGTGACCATGTGGAAGATCGCAGCGACGAAGGCACCCGAGCCGACGGCGAGGAACATGTAGCCGAGCTGCGACACCGTCGAGTACGCGAGCACCTTCTTGATGTCCTGCTGGGCGACGGCGATCGTCGCGGCGAACAAGGCAGTGATGCCGCCGACCCACGCGATGAGCGTCGACACCTCGGGCGCCGCGGCCGCCAGCATCGGGTTCATGCGCGTCATCAGGAACACGCCCGCGGTCACCATCGTGGCGGCGTGGATGAGCGCCGACACCGGCGTCGGGCCGGCCATGGCGTCGGGCAGCCAGACGTACAGCGGGAGCTGGGCCGACTTGCCGACGGCACCGATGAAGAGGAACAGGGCGATGCCGGTCGCCGTGGTCTCGCTGAGGGCGCCGAACTCGGCGGCCTCGTTGAGACCGAAGTAGCTGACCGTGCCGACGGCCTTGAAGCCGAGGAACATGGCGAGCATGAATCCCCAGTCACCGATGCGGTTGGTGACGAAGGCCTTCTTGCCGGCGGTGGCGTTCGCGTCCTTGGTGTGCCAGAACGAGATCAGGAAGTACGAGCAGGTACCGACGCCTTCCCAACCGAGGAAGGTGACGAGCAGGTTCTCACCGAGCACCAGCAGCGTCATCGACAGCACGAACAGGTTCAGGTACAGGAAGAACTTCGAGAACTTCTCGTCACCCTGCATGTACCCGATCGCGAACAGGTGGATCAGGAACGCGATGCCGGTGACGAACAGGCACATGACGATGCTGAGCGGGTCGGCCAGGAAGGCCATGTCGATCTGCAACGAGTCGACGGGCACCCACGAGAACAGCGTCTCGACGTGGCTGCGATCGTGCTCGTCCATCGACAACAGGTCGAAGTACGCACCGACCGAGACGACGAACGAGGCGAGCACCATGGCGGCGGCGAAGTAGCCGGCCTTCGGGTCGCCGAGCTTGCGCCCGAACAGCAGCAGGGTGAAGAACCCGAACAGCGGGAAGGCAGGGATCAACCAGATGACGTCGAGCACGGCTTATCCCTTCAGCTCTGCGAGATCGTCGGCGGTCGCACCGGGGCGACGCCGCAGGACCGAGATGATGATGCCCAGGCCGACCACGACCTCGGCGGCCGCGACCACCATCACGAAGAACACGGCGGTCTGCCCGTCGATGTTCCCGAAGCGTGTGGCGAGCGCGACGAAGGTGAGGTTCACGGCGTTGAGCATCAGCTCGATGCACATGAACATCACGAGCGGGTTGCGGCGGACCATGAGTCCGACCGATCCGATGGCGAACACGAGCGCGGCGAGGATCAGATACCAGGTCGCGGTGGGCTCGGCGGCGGCGAGCAGCATCAGGACTCACCACCCTTCTTTTCCTTGCGGGTCAGCATGACGGTGCCGGCGACGGCCACGATCAGCAGGACCGACGTGAACTCGAACGCGAAGACGTAATCGCTGAACAGGTTCTGGGCGAGTTGCTTGATGTTGCTGTCACCGCCGGCTTCGAGCGGCGTCCCTTCGGGCAGCCGATCGCTCGCTCGGATGGCGGCGGCGCTCACCAGTGCGGCGAGCGACACACCGATCACGATCGCGAGCGGACGCTGGATCGGGAACGGCTCGACCGTGAGGTCTTCGCTCTTGTCGACGCCGAGCAACATGATGACGAACAGGAACAGCACGACGATCGCGCCGGCGTAGACGATCACCTGCACCGCGGCGAGGAAGTGGGCTTCCATCGCGACGAAATGGACGGCGATGCCGAACAGGGTGAGCACGAGCGAGAGCGCCGCGTGGACCGGGTTGCTCCGCAGCACCACACCCAACGCTCCGACGAGAACCATCGCCGAGGCGATGACGAACACGACGAGTTCCATCACCGGTCCGCCTCTTCTTGCGGCGGTTCGGGAGCGCGCTCGCCGTGGCCGAGTTCGTTGCTCCAGCCGACGACGCCACGGAACGTCGCATCACCCGACGGCGACGTGGCACGCATCCAACCGGAGGTCAGCTCGTCTTCGCCGTCGCGCCAGTCTTCCCACGGCTGCGCACGCGGCTTGCCGTCGTCGTCGACGAGCAGTTCGTTCTTGGTGTAGATCGCGTCCTGGCGGTTGGTGAAGCTGAACTCGAACAGCTTCGTCTCGGTGATCGCCTCGGTCGGGCACGCCTCGACGCACAGATCGCAGTGGATGCACCGGAGGTAGTTGATCTCGTAGACGAACCCGAAGCGCTCGCCGGGCGAGGTCGGGTTGAGCGGATCGTTGTCGGCGCCGCGCACGTAGATGCACTTGGCCGGGCACACGCCCGCGCACAGCTCGCAACCGATGCACTTCTCCATCCCGTCCTCGTACTTGTTGAGGACGTGACGGCCGTGCAGACGCTCCGGCTTGTCGATCTTTTCGTCGTGGTCGACGTCGGGGTCGGTCGCCTTGCCGCGCTTCTTCGCGGTGCGGCCGCCCGAGTACTCGGTCGTGACCTGCTTGCCGCCGAAGAGGCGGTGCTGGCGGATGGTGACGGCGAATCCGTCGAGGTATCCCATCAGATCCCTCCTTGTGCGATTCGGAGCGCAGACATCAGTACGCCGGCCCTTCCTGCTCTCGATTGCGTTTCGCGACGCCCATCGCGAGGCTGAACAGGCCGTAGGCGATGCCGAGCACGACGAGGCTGATCGCGACGGTGATCGCCAGCGGCTCCCAGCCGTCGTAGCGGTCGCGGACCATCTCGAGCGCCGCGAGCACGAGGAACCAGCCGAGCGCGATCGGGATCAGCAGCTTCCAGCCGAAGTCCATCAGCTGGTCGTACCGCAGTCGGGGCAGGGTGGCCCGGAACCAGACGTAGGCGTACAGGAAGGCGAGCGTCTTCAGGACGACCCAGATGGTGCCCGACAGCGGCCCCGCCCAGGCGAAGATGTTGCCGTCCTCGATGACGCCGCCGAGCTGCAGGTCGCCGAGCTTGAGCGGCTGCGGACCGCCGAAGAACAAGGTCACCATGATGGCGCTCATCGTGATGACGTTCATGAACTCGGCGAGGAAGAACAGCGCGAAGCGGATCGATGAGTACTCGGTGTTGAAGCCACCGACGAGTTCCTGCTCGGCCTCGACGAGGTCGAACGGCGGGCGGTTCAGCTCGGCCGTCATGGCGATGAGGAACACCACGAAGGGCACGAACCCGGTGGCGATCACGTTCCAGTCGAGGAAGTCGGCCTGGCCCTGCACGATGCCCGCCGTGGAGAGCGTGCCCGACATCAGGAGCACCGCCGCGAGGCTGAGCCCGAGCGCGGCTTCGTACGAGATCATCTGTGCGGTGGCTCGGACCGAACCGAGCAGCGGGTACTTCGAACCCGACGCCCAGCCGGCGAGCATGATGCCGTAGACGCCGATCGAGCTGAGCGCCAAGACGAGCAGGATGCCGATCGGCACGTCGACGAGCTGGACTCGCGTCTCGTAGCCGAACATCGTGACGGTGCCGTCGTTGCCGTTCGTGAAGTCACCGCCCAGCGGGATGACGGCCCACAGCAGGAACGCCGGCACGAACGCCAGGAACGGCGAGAGTCGGAACACCCACTTGTCGGCCTTGTCGGGCAGCAGGTCTTCTTTGAAGAACAGCTTGGTTCCGTCGGCGAGCGTCTGGAGCAGACCGAACGGGCCGGCCTTGTTGGGGCCGACGCGGTTCTGCATACCCGAGACGATCTTGCGCTCGAACCACACCATGAACATGGTGCCGACGAGACCGATCACGAAGATCGCGAGGACCTTGCCGGCGACGATGGCGAGGACTTGCCACCACCAGTCGTCGGTGTCGAGGAGCGGATCGGCGGCGAGCAGTGATGCAGGCATCAGGTCAACCTCTCGATGCGGACGTCGGTGACGGGCGCGGTGGCGTCGACCAGATCGGTGACGTCGGCGCCGGCCATGTTGAACGGCGCCCAGATCGTGCCGCGCTGGACCGAGTCGTCGGCGATCAGCGGCAGGACGACGGAACCGGTCGCACTGATCAGCTTCACGTCGGTGCCGTCGTCGACGCCCACTCGGGGCAGGTCGAGCGAGTGCACGCGGGCACCGGCGCCGATGTTGAGCTTGGCGATCGAGGGCGCCATGACCGTGTTGACCGCCCGGTCGTACAACTTGCGGCTCACCACGAGCCGGAAGTCGTAGCCGCTCGGCACCTGGTCGCTCGCGGACACCTCGGGCAGCGCCGGCATCGAGCCCGTGGCGAAGCCCCCGTCGAACGCGGCGGCGAAACCGGGCAGGGCGGCGATGGCGGCGGTGACGTCGGCGACCGAGCCGAAACCGAGATCGTGCCCCATACGGAGCGCGAGGTCGGAGGCGATCATCCAGTCGGGGCGGGCCGTGCCGTGCGCCGTGATCTTCTGGGCGACGTCGGTGACGCGTCCCTCGAGGTTCGTCGTCGTGCCCGACTGTTCGGCGAACGCCGCGGCGGGGAGGACCACGTCGGCCTGCTGTGTCGACTCGGACGGGTGGGTGTCGATCGAGATGACGCGGCGCGCACCGGCCAGACCGCGGCGAGCCAGGTCGGCGTCGGGGCAGTCGTTGAGCGGGTCGGCCCCGAGCAGGACGAGCACGTCGACCTTGCCGTCGGCGCAGGCCCGCAGGGTGGCGAGGGCGTCGTGGTCGGCGTCGCTCGGTGCAAGACCGAGCTGGAGCGCGCCGACGACGTTGCCACGGCGCAACGCGGGGAGCACCTTCGCATCGGGGGCGGCGGCACGCGCTGCCTGGATCGCGGCGACGGCGGTCGCCTCGCTCGCAGCGAGGTTGCCGCGGCCGGCGACGATCACGACGTCGCCCGAGGCGAGTTGTTCGGCGATGGCCGGATCGGCCAGTGCACGCGAGATCTCGGTCGCTCCCATGCCCGGGGCATGGCGGACGCTCTTCCAGGCGTAGCGGGTGAGCCCGGTCTCCTGGGTCGAGAACTCGACGAGCTTCGTGCCGCCACCGACCGCCGCGTCGCGGAGGCGGAGGTACAGCACCGGGAGCTCTTCTTTGAGGTCGGGGCCGAGCAGGATGACCGTCTTGGCGTTGACCGCGTCGTCGATCGTGGCGCGCGGCAGATCGAGCACGCCGGCCGGGAGGCCGTCACCGAGCTGGGCGTCGCGATGGTCGATGCCGAGGGCGTCGGCGAGCTGCGCCCACGCGTACGCGCCTTCGTTCGTGGATCGGGCACCGCCGAGCAGGGCGACGCTCGACGCATCGCGGAGGAGCTGCTCGACGATCGAGAGCGCCGACGCCCAGGTCGACTTCGCGAGCCCGGCTTCGCCGCGGATCTGGGGGTCGGAGAGGCGCAGTTCGGATTCGACGGCCTCGAAGTTGAAGCGACCGCGGTCGCACATCCAGCCGAGGTTGACCGAGTCGGTGTCGAGACCGGTGTCGACGCCCTGGTAGCGGAGGAGCTGGTCGCGGCTCGAGTGCACCGAGATCCGGCACCCGACCGAGCACGTCGTGCAGGTCGAGTCGGCCTGTTCGAGGTCCCAGGGGCGGGCCTTGAAGCGGTACGGCTTGGCGGTGAGCGCGCCGACCGGACAGATCTGGGCGACGTTGCCGGAGAAGTACGACGCGAACGGCTCGTCGGGGAACGTGGCGACCTGGGTGTAGTTGCCGCGGTCGATGAAGTGGATCAGCTTGTCGCCGGCGACCTCGTCGGCGAAGCGGGTGCAGCGGTCGCACAGGATGCAGCGTTCACGGTCGAGGAGGATGTGATCGCTGATCGGGATCGGCTTCTCGAAGTGACGCTTCTGTTCGACGTACCGACTCTCGCCAGGACCGTGGCTGAACGCCTGGTCCTGGAGCGGGCACTCGCCGCCCTTGTCGCAGACCGGGCAATCGAGCGGGTGGTTGGCGAGCAGCAGTTCGAGGATGCCCTCTTGCGCCCGCTTGGCGGTGTCGCTCTCGGTCTCGACCTTCATGTCGGGAGCGACGCTGACCATGCACGAGGGCTGCAGCATCGGGCCGCGGCCCGTGTCGATCTCGACCATGCACTGGCGGCACATGCCGACCGACGACATGCGCGGGTGGTAGCAGAAGCGGGGAACGTAGTGCCCGGCCCGCTCGGCGGCGTTGATGACCAACTCGCCCTGATGGGCGTCGAAGGTCCGGCCGTTGATCGTGACCTGCACGAGGTTCGGGTCGGGCTCGGCCGGTGCCTCGTCGTCGGCACCGTCGCCGCCCTGGGTCTCGTCCGCGATCGCGTCGTCGTCGTCCGCCGTGGCGGACGCTTCGGCAGCCTGGTCGTCCTCGGCGGGGACGTCGGCTTCGGCGTCGGTGGCCTGGGTCTCGGGATGGGCTTCGCCGCGCTCGGCGGCTTCGGCGTCGGCAGCCTCGGTCTCGGGTTCTTGCGTGTCGGGCTGCTGTTCGTCTGCGTCGCTCATCTCACTCACCTCCCACGGGGACGGCCGTGACCGGGATCGTGGTGCGTACCTCACGCTTGGACACGATCGCTTCGAACTCTTCGGGGAACAGGGTCATCGCCGAGTGGATCGGCACGTACGCCGACGGCCCGACGAAGCAGATCGTCGTCATCTTGTACGGGAACGGCACGGCGTCGAGGCCGAGTCGCTCGCTCGAGGCGTGCGGCATCTCGCCCGGGCAGATCGACTGTCCGACCTCACGGATGGTGTCGAGGTCGGCGTCGGTCCCCTGACCGGCGACGATCCGCTCGACGATGCGGTAGAGCCAGGTGCCGCCTTCGCGACACGGCACGCACTTGCCGCACGATTCGTGGGCGTAGAACTTGACGAGGGTCAGGGCTGCCGCCGGGATGTCGGTCGAGTCGTCCATGACCATGACGGCGCCCGAGCCGAGCATCGAGCCGGCCGATCCGGCCTCGCGTCCCTCGAACGGGATGTCGAGCTGGTCGGGGAGGAACCACGGGGCCGAGCCACCACCGGGCACGAACGCCTTGAGCTCGCGGCCGTCGCGCATGCCCTGGCTGAACTCGTCGCCGTAGAGCAGGTCGCGGAAGGTCGTCGAACCGTTGACGATCTCGAACACGCCGGGACGCTTCACGTGTCCGGACACGGCGATCATGCGCGTGCCGGGCGACGTCTCGGTGCCGATGGCGGTGTAGGCCGCGGAGCCGTTGAGTGCGATGAACGGCAGGTTCGAGAGCGTCTCGACGTTGTTGACGATCGTCGGCTTGCCGTACAGGCCGATGGCCGCCGGGAAGTACGGCGGCTTGAGGCGCGGCATGCCGCGTTCGCCTTCGAGCGACTCGATCAGGGCCGTCTCCTCACCGACGACGTAGGCACCCGCACCCCAGTGCAGGACGATGTCGACGGAGAAGTCGGTGCCGAGGATGTTCTTGCCGATGTACCCGTGGGCGTAGGCGTCGTCGAGGGCCTTGGCGACCCGCTCGTGCGCAACGGCCATCTCGCCGCGGATGTACAGGAAGCAGCGGCTGAGGCCGGCGGCGTAACACGCGATCAGGCAGCCCTCGATCAGCTGGTGCGGATCGAGTTCCATGAGGAGGCGATCCTTGTAGGTGCCGGGCTCCGACTCGTCGCCGTTGACGACGAGATAGCGCGGCCACACGCCCTGCGGCGTGAAACCCCACTTGACGCCCGCGGGGAAGCCGGCGCCGCCACGACCGAGCAGGGTCGACTTGCGAACCTCGTCGTGGACCTCTTCGGGCGGCATCGACAGCGCCTTCTTCAAGCCCTCGTACCCGCCGGTGGCGTGGTAGCGGTCGATCGTGTGTGAGTCCTCGTACTTGAAGCGCGAGGTGACGATCTGGGGCCGGTCGCCGTCGTCGTAGTAGCCGGCGGCCCAGGGGTACGAACCGTGCGCGCTCATGAAGCGCCCTCTTCCTTGATCGTGACCCAGGCGGGTGCGCCGTCGACCTCGTCGGGCGGCACCGCGCCGACGGCCTTGTCGGCGGGGATGTGCTGGCGGTTGCGGCCGAGCGTGCCGTGCGGCGGGATCTCGTCGTCGAGCTTGCCGGACCGCAGGTCGTCGACCAGCTCGTCGAATTCCGCTGGCGTGACCCGGAACCGGTGGCGGTAGTTGACCTGGAGCGTCGGCGCCTCGGTACAGGCGGCCTGGCACTCGGCGTGCTGCAGGGTGATCAGACCGTCGTCGGTGGTCGAACCGGCCTTCACGCCCAGCGTGTGCTCGGCGTGATGCATGAGGTCGTGGCCGCCCATCAGCGCGCAGCTCATGGTTCCGCAGATGTTGATGAGGTACTTGCCGGTCGGCTCGAACCGGAACATCTCGTAGAACGACGCGGTGCCGTACACCTCGGCGGGCGTCACGTCGACGAGTTCGGCGACGTGCTTCATCGCCTCCTCGGTGACGTAGCCGTTCTGCTCCTGGCTCAGGTGCACGAGCGGGATCAGCGCCGACTTCTTCTTGGGGTAGCGGGCGACGATCTCCTTCGCCAGCGCCACGTTCTGATCGTTCAAACGACTCATCGTTCCTACCTGTCGACGTCGCCGAGGACGGGGTCGGTGCTCGAGATGATCGCGACCGCGTCGGCCACCAGTCCGCCACGCAGCATGTGCGGCAGGCACTGGATGTTGGCGAACGACGGGGCGCGCATGTGCATGCGGTACGGGGTGGGCGAACCGTCGGAGGCGATGTAGCAGCCGATCTCGCCACGCGGCGACTCGATGCCGACGTACACCTCGCCCTCGGGCACCTTGAAGCCCTCGGTGAAGATCTTGAAGTGGTGGATCAGCGCCTCCATCGACTCGTCGATGCGAGCACGCGGCGGCGGGGTGACCTTCTTGTCCTGGATGCGGTAGTCGCCCTGTGGCATCCGGTCGAGGATCTGGCGGACGATCTTCATCGACTCGCGCACCTCGTTGAGGCGGATCGCGTACCGGTCGTACGCGTCGCCGTACGTGCCGACGATCACGTCGAAGTCGACCTCGTCGTACCTCAGGTACGGCATGTCGCGACGGAGATCCCAGGGGACGCCGGTCGAGCGCAGGATCGGGCCGTTGGCACCCAGTGCGATCGCCTCGTCGGGCGTGATGACGCCGACGCCCTGCAGACGCTCACGCCAGATCGGCTGGCCCGTCATGAGGATGTCGTACTCCTCGAGCCGCTCCGGGATCAGGTCGAGCAGACGGAGCACGTCGTCGCGCCAGCCCGGCGGCAGATCGGCGGCGAGTCCGCCGGGTCGGATGAAGTTGTGGTTCATCCGGAGTCCGGTGACCTTCTGGAAGAAGCGCAGGACCTCTTCTCGTTCGCGCCAGCCGTAGATCATCATCGACACCGCGCCGAGGTCCATGCCGTTCGTGGCGAGGAACAGCAGGTGCGACGACATGCGGTTGAGCTCGGAGAGCAGCATCCGCATCCACACGGCGCGTTCGGGGATGTCGCCGTCGATGCCGAGCAGCTTCTCGGTCGCCATCGAGAACGCGAGCTCGTTGTTGAACGGCGACAGGTAGTCCATGCGGGTGACGTTCGTGCCGCCCTGCATGTAGGTGAGCTGCTCGCCGGTCTTCTCCATGCCGGTGTGCAGGTAGCCGATGATCGGCTTGCAACGCAGGACGGTCTCGCCCTGCAGCTCGAGCATGAGTCGCAGCACGCCGTGCGTCGACGGGTGCTGCGGCCCCATGTTGATGATCATCGTCTGATCGTCGTCGGGGTCGTCGGGCAGGTCGCCGAGCTGGGCGGCCTCGGCCTCGCTCATGCGCAGGACCGAGCCGATCTCGCGCATCAGCTCCTCGGCGGTCGTCTCCGACCGCGGCTTCATCTCCTGCTCGCCGGCCGTCGTCTGACCGACGTTCGCGTGCGACCACGGCTGCTGGGCCGTCACGGTCGGTTCCTCCGTCGTGCTCACGAGTGCGCTCCCTTGAACTGGACGGGGATCTTGCCGACGGCGTAGTCCTTGCGGAGGGGGTGGCCGACCCAGTCTTCCGGCATCAGGATGCGGGTCATGTCGGGGTGCTCGGTGAACACGACGCCGAACATGTCGTAGGTCTCGCGCTCGTAGGCCTCCGCGCCCGGGTGGACGTCGAACAGCGTCGGGATCGTCGGCTCGGCCTCGGGCACCTGCACCCGCAGACGGATTCGACGACGATGCGTGATGTCGAGCAGGTTCACCACCACCTCGAACCGCTCGGCGACGATGCCGTCGGGCAACGGACGATCCATGTACTCCAGGTAGTCGACGCCGCAGAGATCGATGATCATCGAGTAGCCGTCGTCGGCCAGCTTCTTGACCAGGTCGACGTACTGCTCGCGCGTCGGGAACACGACCGTCTGGCCACAGCTCTCGCCGGCGATGCAGTCGTGCACCGTCGTCGGTTCGGCGGGGGTCTCGGGCGCGTCGGTGTCGGTGTCGGTGTCGCTCATGGGTGGCTCACTTGGTCCCGAGCAGGACCGGTGTGGTGGCGGGCGCGATCTCTTCGATGTGCAGGTTGGCGCCGGCACCGGTCTCGGCCCGGCGCTTCAGGATCTCGCCGTCCTCGATCTTCTGGTGCAGGGTCTCGATCGCGTGGATCAGCGTCTCGGGCGTCGGCGGACAACCCGGCGCGTAGACGTCGACGGGAACGATCTGGTCGACGCCCTGGACGATCGCGTAGTTGTTGAACATGCCGCCGGAGCTGGCGCAGACGCCCATCGAGATGACCCACTTGGGTTCCATCATCTGGTCGTAGACCTGGCGGAGGACGGGCGCCATCTTCTGGCTCACGCGCCCGGCGACGATCATGATGTCGGCCTGGCGCGGCGACGCACGGAAGACCTCCATGCCGAAGCGCGAGATGTCGTAGTGGGCACCACCGGTGCCCATCATCTCGATCGCGCAGCACGCCAGACCGAACGAGGCCGGCCACGACGAACGCGACCGGGCCCAGTTGATCAGATCTTCGAGCCTGCCCGTGATCGCGTTGTGTCCCAGCCCGCCGATGCCATCAGCGAGTACGTCGTCGACGAGACCCATATGGGTGTCCTCCTAGGCAGCTTCGTGTTCCGATGGCGTGTCGTCCGCTCCCCCAGCGGTGGCACGGTCGGTACGGCCCTCGAGGCCGACCCGACGGATGGTCGTGGTGGTGGTGCGCTCGGCCGACACCATCGCGGCGTCGGCTCGGAGATCCCGGTAGCGGTGGATCGGACCCCATTCGAGCCCACCGCGGGCGACCTCGTACACGAACGTCAGGAAGAAGACGACCGAGAACAGGGCGATCGCCCAGAAGCCGAACTGGCCGAGGGCACCGGCCTCGACGGCGTACGGGTACAGGAAGATGATCTCGATGTCGAACATGATGAACAACATCGCGACGATGTAGAAGCTGACCGGGAAGCGGTCGGGCGGTTCGCGCGAGGGCACGATGCCGCATTCGTACGGTGCCTCCTTGGCAACCGACGGGCGGCGAGGTGCGAGCAGGCGCGACGCCAGGAAGCTGAGACCACCGAACGCGATGGCCAGCACCATCAAGGCGACGAGCGGCAGGTACTGACCCATGGCGTCAGGCGGTGGTGTCCGCGCTCTTCCGGGCGAGGTTCTGGGCGACGAAGCGGTCGCGGCGGTGCAGCAGCCAGCACAGCATCAGGAACACGATCGTGGAGCCGATCGTGATGTAGCCGGCGGGCTCACGCAGCGAGCCGAGGTCGCGGATCATGTACACGTACTGACGTTGACGGGTCTCGTCGATCTCGGGAGCGATGGGCGCACGGCCCGGCTCGGTGAGGACCTCGGCGTACGGGGCGACCTCGACGAGGGTGTAGTACGGCTTGTGGAAGAAGGCCAGCTGGTCGAACTCGCCGTTCTCGCCGAACTTCGGGTACGCCGACTCGGCGGGCGGGTCGACCTCGTAGACGGCCGTGACCGTGTAGCTCCCGGCCTCGAGCGCGTCTTCTTCTTCGAGGAAGATCTCGGCGGAGGCCTGCGCCTGACCGAACTCCGGCGCCGACGGATCGACCTCGGTCCAACCCTGGGCGAGCATCTGCTCCTCGACCGCGGCTGCGGCCTCGGCCGACGGCGTCTCGACGGTGACCTCGATCGGGTCCTCGAGCACGCCCGCCTGGTACAGCAGGTCGACTTCCTGGATGACCGTGCTGCCGGTCACGCCTTCCCACGACGGGACGTCACCGGTGAGACCGATGCCGTAGATCCACCACACGGCGCCCATCAGCGCCATCCAGCCGAACAGGCCGGCCAGCGACACGAGGAAGCCGAGTCGGGCACCGAGGTTGGTGCCGAGGATGAGGTAGATCGAGCCCATCCAGACGGCGGCGCCGATCATCACGGTGAGCAGGCCGCGGAGCTCGGGCTCCCAGCCGATCGCCAACAACGTCGCCAACATCACAAACTCCGTACGTACTCGACGATGGCCTGGATCTGTTCGTCGGTGAGCATGGCACCGAAGCCGGGCATGCGTCCGCTGCCCTGACCCTGGATGCCGTACTTGGCACCGTTCTCCGAACCGTTCGCGATGAAGTCGATCATGTCGGCTTCGACCGGGAACTGCGTATTGGCTCGGCCACCGGTCAGGTTCCAACCGAAACCGCCCTGGCCCGTGACACCGGGCTCGTCCCAGCTCCAGCCGGGGGTGTGGCACCGGGCGCAGCTGTAGGCGCCGCTGCCCAGTTCGAGGTTGTAGAGCGCCTCGCCGTACGAGCCGTACGTGCCGTCTTCGACCGACGCCATCGCGAGCTGCTCGATGTTGCCCTGGATCTCGGCAGGCAGATGACCCGACGCACAGGTGCGTGCGTCGTCTTCGCCTTCGCCGCAGTCTTCGCGCTCGATCTGGATGCTGCGGATGTAGGCGATCAGCGTGTCGATCTGCTGGTCGTTCATCGGGCCGCCACCCTCGACGCCCCACGGCGACATCGGGCTGAACGGGCGGCCGTACACGAGGATGAACTTCACCTCGTCCTCGTCGAAGCGGTAGAGCACCGAGTCGAGCGCCGGCGCCTTCCAGTTGACGGCGCGGACTTCACCGGTCGTGGTGTCGGTGAGGTTGTACTCGGCGACACCACCGGTGGCGGCCATGCCGCCGTGGCAGCCGGCGCAGTTGAAGCCACCGTCGGCCGTGGGCGCGAACAGACCGGCGCCCCAGTCGATGAACTTCTCTTCCTTTTCGGCCTGGGCACCGGCTTGGCGCGACGGCTCGAGGATCCAGTACAGCGGGAGCGCGATCGAGATCACGACCAGCAAGATGACGCCCATGCCGAGGACGCGGGTGAGGCGTGAGCCTTCGAGCGTCTCGTCGTCGTAGTAGGGCTTGCGGTTCGCCGCGAGCTCGATCTCGGAACCGAGTTCGTCGCGCGACTGTCGGATGTTGAGGAACGCGTAGACGACCCAGGCGCCGAGGACGACGGCGAAGATGAGCCACGCGATCGACGTGGTGGTCAGGGCAATCATCAGTGTTCAGCGGCTCCGACGCAGTGCGGACCCTCAGCCTCCTGGCCGGTGGTGTTGGTTCCGATGGGGCGACCCTGCCAGACGGTGCCGGTGTCGATGATGACGTCACCGGCGCCCGTGATCTCGGCCGCGAAGTGGTCCATGCCACGCGGGGCCGGACCGGCCTTCTTTTCGCCGACACGGTTGTACTGCGAACCGTGGCAGCCACACTCGAACCACTGGCTGGAGGTGCACTGGGGCACGCGGCAGCCGAGGTGCGGGCACTTCTGGTACGAGATGATGATGCCCTGCTCCATGTTGGCGAGCAGCGGGCCCTGGTACGTGGCCTCGGCCTTCGAGATGGCGTCGACCGGGTAGGCGGTGATCCAGGCGCGGGCCTCGGGGGCGTAGAAGAAGCCGTCGCCGGCGGCGATGCCGCTCTTGACGTCGGTCAGCTTGCCGACGTTGACCTTGCCGCCGAAGCCGCCGGTCTTGGTGGGCCACAGGAAGGCGACGAAGGCCGCCGCCGAGAACGCGCCGAGGCTGGCGGCCATGAGGCCGATCGTCGCCCGGTTGAAGAACTGGCGGCGGCTCACGCCGATCTCTTCGGGGTCGGGCGGCGTGAACGGGACGAGACCGGAGTCGTCCGAGACCGGCACGACGGCGGTGCCGGTGCGTGCGACGACGCCCTCGGCCTCGGCATCGGCGGCGGTGCGGGCCGCGGCTGCCTCGCCTTCGACGGCGGCGCGCGCCTTGCGGGCGCTCGAGTCGCGTTTCACCGTCTCGGCGCTCAACGCGCCGGCACCGCGCACGTCGCTGCGACGTGCGAGGGTGACGAACGCCAGGGCGGCGAGGACGACGACGGCGACGACGCCGATGATGATGGCTGCGGTGGTGCTCATGTGGTGTTACTCCTTCCCGCTGCTCACAGTTCGAAGAACAGGCCGTCTTCCCACGGGAAGACGAAGTTGAAGCCGGGCCCTCGGAAGAACGAACCGATCATCGTGAGGACCGCCCAGAACATGAGGTGGACGGTCATCAGCGAGATCGCGAACTTGCGGTCTTCGGGCTTGTTGGACGGGTTGCGGTCGATGTACGGGGCGAAGATCAGCACGATCAGGCCGACACCGGGGATGGTGACGCCGGCGACCATCGGGTGGAACATCGTGAGCAACTCCTGGAGACCCAGGAAGTACCACGGCGCCTTCGACGGGTTGGGCGTCTGGTTGGGGTTCTGCGCCTGGAGCAACGGGGCGTTGACCCAGATCGAGAACAGGAACGTGAACGTGAGGCAGGCCAGCGCCGCCACGAACTCGGCGGCGAGGAGGTGCGGCCACGTGTGGACCTTGTCGACCGGCTGCGCCTTGACGTCTTGGATGGAGCCGGACTTGACGACGGTCAGGAGGCGCTGCGTGTGGCCACCCGGGCCGGCGCCGACGGGTACGCCGCCACCGGCGGGTGCGGCCTGCACGACCGATGCGACCTTGTCCTGGACGGCGACGCCGCCACCGGACTCGGCGGCACCGGCATCGGCGCCACCCTTGGCGGCCTTGGCGGCCTTGCTGCGCTCGAGCAGGTGCGCCGGGATGCGCGAGTCGCTCGGCGACTCGGCGGCCGGTTCGGACGCGGCGGGCTCGGCCGCCGGCTCGCTGGCAGCTGCCTTCTCACGGGCGGCTTGCGCCCGCTTGAGCAAGTGTTCGGGGATCTCAGTCATGGATCAGCACACCTCCCGGATCAGAGCGGGCCCGAGATGCCGCCATCTTTTCGGACTCTCCAGAAGTGGATGGCCATGAAGATGACGGTGACGAACGGGAAGAACAACACGTGCAACACGTACCATCGGAGCAGGGTTTCCGATCCGATTTCGGCGCCGCCGAGCAACACGAATCTGACGTCTCGACCGAACACCGGCGTGTACCCCATCATGTTGGTACCCACGGCGACGGCCCACACGGCCAGCTGGTCCCACGGGAGCAGGTAGCCGGTGAACGACAGCAGCAGGGTCAGCTTGAGCAGCATGACGCCGATGACCCAGTTGAACTCACGGGGCGGCTTGTACGCACCGTGGTAGAACACGCGGGCCATGTGGAGGAACACCGAGATCACCATCAGGTGCGCGCCCCATCGGTGCATGTTCCTGACGAGCAGACCGAAGGTGACCGAGGTCTGCAGGTTGGAGATGTCGTTCCAGGCCGAGGTCGACTCGGGCCGGTAGAAGAACATCAAGAAGATGCCGGTGACCGTCAGCAGGATGAACAGGAAGAAGCTCAGGCCGCCGAGGCAGAGCGTGTAGCTCACCTTGACCGCGTGGCGCTTCACCTTGACCGGGTGCAAGTGGTACAGCACCGAGTTCATGATCACGTAGCTGCGGTTACGCGGGCTGTCGGAGTAGCCCTTGCGGAAGATGGAGCCAGGTCGGAAGATGCTGCTCCAGACCTGTCCGCCCTGCACGCTGTCGACCGTCGATTGGAGTCGTTCCTTCGCGGTCGGCTTCGGGGTGTCGTCGATGATCTTGGCCATGTCGTTCTCGGGGTCGCTCTCAGAGCCTCATGCCATAGCCGTAGCCATGGTTGTTGGTGCGGGCATGGGAGTCGCCGGCAGCGGTGGGCTGGCCGGCCTTACCGAGGATGATGACCCCGGTGGGGCAGCGGTCGACGCACAAGGCGCACCGCGTGCAGATGTCGTCGTCGATGATGAACACGAACGCGTCGGACGGGTCGACGCCCGGCTGTTCGGTGCCGTCGGCCTCGACGATGGCCGACGGGTTGACCATGTGGATGCACTTCCACGGGCAGATGTCGACGCAGCCCTCGCACGAGATGCACTCGGTCTGGTCGATGTGGATGAACTGCTTCGGCTTGACCGCCCGACCGAGGTAGTCGGCGTCGACCTCGACGAGGGTGTACTCGTCGGTGTACGGCATCATCGGCGGATTGGCGTCGGTGGTTGCCATCTCAGCGCCTCCCTTCCAGGGCGCGCGTCGCCACGACGCCGGTGGACGGCGTGGCGGTGATTCGCATCGAGGGGCGGGAACGGTTCATGGTGTGGACGGTCAGGCCTTCTTGACGAGCGGTCGGCCGTAGGAGCTGGTCGGCAGTTCCTTGGTGACGTTGTCGCCACGCTTCTGCCACCAGTTCCAGATGAAGATCAGGAGGCCGAAGAAGTAGACGTGGATGAGGACGACGACGATGTCGCGGACGGCCTCGTACTGGAGCGTGATCGGGTTCCATCCGCCGAGGCTGTCGGGCTTCAGGATGTCGAACGGTCCGTAGATGATGTTCGCCCGGTCCCAGCCGAGTTCCTTGTCGGCGTGGTCGATGAACTGGTGGGGCACGATACCGAAGGCCAGGAACATCACGCCGAAGGCGTAGGTGGAGCCGAGCATCGCCTCGCCCCAGGAGAACGGCGTGCCCTTGGGCCGACGCTTGCCGTAGGGGATGGCGATGAGGGTGAGCACCGTCGCGGCGATGAACGAGGTGATGAACGCGACGTTGACGAAGGGGACGGCGTAGCCCTCCAGCGGATTCCACCAGTTGATGGCGATCATCTCGGTCGTCGTGCCTTTCGGTCTTGCGGATGTGTCGGTCCGGCCCGTCGGGGCCGTCGGTTGTGGGCGCTGCCGGAGCCGCGCCGCGTTCGTGAACGGTTGCACGAACCAGTGGTCCGCACTGTAGTCGGCCGAGTCCGCCGCGCGGCATTCCCGGCCGGGTCGTCACCGAACCGTCAGCGAGACGGGGGCGGCGACACCGTGCACGACTGTCGTGTGTCGACGTGCGAGTCGTCCGGACAGTGTGCAAGGGAGTCTGGCCGTCCGACACCGCATGTGCATAAGTGCATTCGGAGCGACCGGCGGTCCTGGATGCATCGGTGACGAGTCGGCCGGCGCCGGGCCCGACGGGCACGCGCACGAACCCACACGCGAACTCCGGTCAGGAATTCGGTTTACGGGGCTGTGGCGTCTATCGTTGTGCCCGATCTCACCGGTCGCGCCGCACTCGCCCGCGCGCCGGAACCGAGCCGAGCCATCCGAAACACCGTGAGAGGACGAGCGTGACCGAAATCCCCGAGCATCTGCTGAAGCGAAGCCGCGACCGCCGCTCCGCGCTCGGTCTCGGCGGCGACGACGCCGGCAGTGGCGGCGACGCCGCCGACAACAAGCCGGCTCCGGCCAAGAGCGCCGCGCCCGCCGCCGCCGCTCCGGCAGCACCGGCCGGTCGCGCCGCCGCCCCGGCTCCGGCCGCTCCCCCGCCGCCCAAGCCCGACACGCCGGTCGTCGCCGCCTACAAGAAGCGGCGCCGTGTGCCCTTCTGGGCGATGGCCGCGCTCGGTGTGCTCCCGGTGTGGGCGTTCCTGTACGCCCGTGCCCTCACCGAGGCGCCCGAAGAGGCCGCCGGACCGATCGGTCTCGGCGCCGAGGTCTACTCGAACTGCCAGTCGTGCCATCCCGGTGGCAACGAGGGCGCCGGCTACGCCTTCGTCGGTGGCGAGGTGCTCGACACCTTCCCGAACATCGAAGATCAGCTCCGCTACGTCTACTTCGGCACCGAGCAGTACAACATCGCCGGCGTCGAGATCTACGGCAACCCCGAGCGCGAGGGCGGTGTCCACATCACCGGCGCACGCGGCCCGATGCCCGGCTTCGGCGGCAACCTGACCGAGTACCAGATCCTCTCGGTGGTCTGCCACGAGCGCTACACGCTCGGCGGCGCCGACCCGGCCGGCGAGTACGCCGAGGAATACGAGACCTGGTGCTCCGAGGAGTCGCCGATCTTCGCCGACCTCGAAGCCGGCGGCCTGCTCGCCGATCTCGACCAGCGTTTCGAGGGCATCATCCCCATCGGTTCCGAGCCGGCCCCCGGTTCGCCGGCCACCGAGTGATCGGCCGTTCGGCCGACGCGATGTGACCGCATCGGCCGACGCGACGGTTCCAGGCGGCGACGGGACGATCGACGTCCTGGTCGTCGGCGGTGGACCCGCCGGGTTCGCGGCCGCCACCGAACTCGCACGACGTGACCGTCGCGTGGTCCTCGTCGATCGCGGCGACGGACCCGACGACGTCACGACCGTCTTCACGCCGCGAGCCGTCGCCGCGGCGCGTCGTCTCGGGGTCGACCTGCTCGACCACCTCCATCCGATCGAACGGATCCGTCTGACCGCGTCGGTGGCCGATCCGGCCCACCCCGGCGGCGCCGTCGGCCCGTCGACCTCCAGCGGGTGGCCTCGTGTCCGGGTGGCGCCCGACGACGGCTGCGTGGGCACCCGGCGCGACTTCGTCGACCGACTCCGGGCGCTCGCCGACGATCTCGGCGTCGAGGTCCTCGCCGGCCACGACGCGATCGGCCCGATCGTCGAGCGCGGCTTCGTACGCGGCGCCGCCGTCCGCGACCCGAACGGCGACGTCGCCGAGGTGCGTGCGACGTTCACCGTCGTCGCCGACGGTGCGAACAGCAACTTCGGACGCCTGCTCGGTACGTACCGCGAACCCGACTGGCCGCTCGCCGTCGCCCACGCCGCCGACTACCGCTCCCCACTGCATCTGGCGAACGAGGTCGAGATCGTGGTCGGCGTCACCGATCGATCCGGCACCCCGATCGCCGGCTACGGCTGGATGTACCCGACCGGCAACGGCACGGTCGGGGTCGGCGTGATGCTCCTGTCGACGTCGCCGTCGTTCGCCGTGATCAACCCGGCGCACCTCCTCGAGCGCTTCGCCGAGCAGCACGCGAACCGGTGGCAGCTCGCCGACGCACCCGAGCGGCCGGCGGTCGGGGGCCGCATCCCGCTCGGGATGTCGGTGGGTCCGCTCGCCGGCCCGACCTACCTGATCGTCGGCGACGCGGGCGGCGTCGCCAACCCACTCAGCGGGCTCGGCATCGACACGGCGCTCGAGACCGGGATCGTCGCCGGCGACGTCGTGGGCGAGGCACTCGATCAGGACAG
>JBPEWX010000391.1:0-2054 GCA_052032235.1 Ilumatobacter sp.
TCACCGCCGAGCGTGTGCACGAGGTGTTCGGCCTCGACTGCGTCGTGATCGACGACCCGATCGCCGGGACCCCGCTCGTCGTTCCCTGCGGCTCGACGGTGTCGGAGCCCGCCCTGACGACCGCAGGTGTCGCCGGCTGAACGCTCAGCCGGCCAGCTCGCGCACCACGTCGACTGCGGTCCACATGGCCAGCGCCGCGAAGACCGTGGCGCCGACGTAGTTGACACGGTGGATCGGCACACGTGCGACGAGCTGGCGACCGAAGGTGGCGGCGATGGCGGCGACCGAGATGAGCGCCGACCACGCACCGAGACCCGTCGCGATCGGGTCGCCGCTCTCCGCCGCGAGGCTGGCGGTCGCGAGCTGCGTCAGGTCGCCCCATTCGGCAACCACGATCAGTCCGAAACTGCCGACCACGGTCGAGCGGATCGATGCGGAGGGATCGGCACCGAGCGGTTCGACCGCCTCGAGCTCGGCGGAACGGGCGGCCCGCAACAGGACGACGGCTCCGGTGGCGAACATCGCCGTGACGATCGTCCCCACCAGCGCGTCGGGCAACAGGCCGAGTGCGCTGCCGGCGGCGACGGCGACCACCACGTGGACGGCGAACGCGCCGGCGGCGCCGACCCAGACCCAGAGTGGGCGGCGGTACCGGGCCACGAGCACGATCGTGGCGACCATCGTCTTGTCGGGGAGTTCGGCGGGGAAGACGGTGGCGAAGGATCGCGCTGCGTCGCTCATCGACATGTTCGGGCTCCTGCTGATCGGGCCGTGTCGAACCGGAGCGCTCCGACCGACACGACGAGGACGTCGTTCGGTCGAAGGTCTCGCCCACCCGCCGGAGCGGGCCCGCCGACCGGGCACCCATCGGTGCCAGCGTGTCGATCGACGGCAGGGAGGGCTACTCCCCCTCGATGGAGCCCACCCTACCGGCACCGGCCCTACCCTGACCGGCATGTTGCCGGCCGCCCACACACATGATCCGACCGGGGCGTGACATGACCGAGCGCTACCAGGAGCCCGAGTTCCTGCCGTGGGACGGGCAACGCGTTCCGATCACCTTCGTCGGCGGATACCTCGGCGCCGGGAAGACGAGCGCCATCAACGAGGTCCTCGCCACCGCCGACCGGCCGATCGCCGTCGTGGTGAACGACGCCGGAGCGATCAACATCGACGCCGCGCTCGTCAGAGGTTGCGACGGTGACGCCATCGAGTTGACCGACGGGTGCGTGTGCTGCACGTCGATCGACGACATGGGCGCGGCCTTCGACGCGATCCGCGCCAGACCCGAACCGCCCGATCACGTCGTGATCGAGTTGTCCGGCGTCGCCGAGCCGGCGAACGTCGTGCCGTGGGGCCGGTCGGCTGGCTTCCTGCTCGACGGCGTCGTGACCGTCGTCGCCGCCGACCAGTTGCTCGACGACGACATGCCGCGCTGGGTCCGGCTGCACCTGGAGGCGCAGATCGCAGCCGCCGATCTACTCGTCCTCACCAAGACCGACCTCGTCACTCCGGCGGCAGAGGCCACGGCGCACGCACGTCTCCGTTCGCTCGCTGGCGGAGTCCCGATCGTCGACGGCAGCATCGGTCGCCGGGAACCGGGGGCCCTCGGACGGTTCATCGCCGTCGGCGGCCACCACGACCGGGATCCGAGCGGGGTCCCCGGGCCCACACTGTTCGACCTCCATCAGACCCACTCGGTCCCGCTCTCCGGTCCGATGACGCCGGCCGACGTCGAACGGCTCCTCACCGAATTGCCGGAGCGCTTCCCCGACCGCACGGTCGCTCGTGCGAAGGCGATCGTCGAGCTCGTCGACGGTGAGGCCCCCCGACCGGTGCTCGTCCAACTCGTCGGTGCACGCTGGGAGACCACCGACCTGTTCGTCAACGAACGTTCACGGCCGACCGACCTCGTCGTGATCACCGTCGACCGGGACGACGGCTCGGGTGCCCGCTGAACCGGCGTGGTGCCCCAGGCAGGGATCGAACCTGCGACGCACGGTTTAGGAAACCGACGCTCTATCCACTGAGCTACTGGGGCTCGACCCCGTCGC
>JBPEWX010000392.1:0-11349 GCA_052032235.1 Ilumatobacter sp.
CGCGTCGGCCGACGCGTCGCCGGTGATGTACAGGTCGCCGGGCATCGAGGTCAGTGACCGCCGCGCTTCACGCCGCCGTACTTCATGCGCGTGTCGCTCATCGACGCGGGGCGGGCCTCGTCGTCGTCGATCGCGGCGTCGACGACCTCTCCGATGAACAACGTGTGGGTCCCGAGGTCGTGTGCCTGACGGACCTCGCAGTCGACCCACGCGATCGCCTCGTCGAACACCGGGGCGCCGGTCGTGGCCTCGCGCACGGCTCGCCCGTTGAGCGTGGTGGCGCCGTCCGCCTCCTCGAACGTCGCCGGCTTCGAGAACTTGACGAACACCCGGGTGTCGTCCGCGTCCCAGAAGTTGACGGTGAAGCAGCCACCTTCGCTGATCAGACGATGCGTGACCGCCGAGTTGTCGACGCCGATGCCGATCAGGACGGGTTCCATCGAGAGCTGCGTGATCCAGCTGGTCGTCATGCCGTTGCGTTCGTCGCCGCTTCGCGACCCGACGAGCGCGAGTGCGTTCGGGATCTTCCACGTGACGCGGTTGAGGAGTTCGTCGTCGAGAGGCATGCGCCCATCTTGGCGCATTCGACCCGATCCGGTCACTCGGGTGCGGCGAGTTCGGTATCGGTCGGGTTGAGGGTGACCCGGTAGGTGATCTCGGCGGGTTCGCCGGCGTCGTACGCCTCCGACATGCTGATCTGGCCGCCGTAGCGGCTGAGCAGGAGCACGGGGAGCCGGTAGTCGGTGTCGCCGTACTTCGACACCTCGCCGATGCGATACGGGCCGTCGCCCGACAGCGGTACCTCGGCGGCGATCAGTGTGCTGCCGTCGAACTCGGCCTCGGCGTAGAACGTCGCGAGCTGGTCGGGCGTCACGCCGGGCGCGGCCGTCCACACGAGTGTGATCTCGATGTAGTTCGGTCCCTTGTCGGCATCGAACGAATCCGGCGACCGCTCGATGAGCCGCAGGCTGGCGTCGGCGAAGGCGGCATCGTCGGGCACCGGCATCACGTCGATCAGCGAGGCGAGGATCGGGACGGGAACGGCACCGGCGGCGACGTCGGCGGACAGGTCGATCCGGTAGCCACCCTGCAGTGGCGGCGAGTCGCTCCGGTACGAGGCGCCGGTGACGTCCTCGTCGCCCCAGACGAACACCGAGCCGATGTCGGCCGGGGTGCCGTTGACATCGGCGGCAGCGCCCTCCGTCGGCACGTACACATGGTTGACCGTGTTCGGGCCGCCGGGATCGCCCGGATCGGACGTCGTGCTGTTCTTCCGTTCGTACCCGAGATCGGTCATGATCGGATCCCAGATCTCGGTGATCTGGACCGAGCCGGGGCCGTTGTCGTCGAGATCGATGTCGACGTCGGGGATCGTCCCGTCGGGGGCGATGACGGTGTACTCGCTGCCGACCGCGTTGAACGTGCCGTCGTCGCCGTCACGGGCGGTGACCGTCTGGTCGACGCGATACAGGGTCGAACCGTCGGGCACGCCGATCTCGAGCGGGAAGCCCAGTTCGATCGCGAACGCGAGCGGGTCGACCGCCGACAGGTCGCCGAGACGTTCGACGAGGCTCGGCAGGGTCGCCAGGTCGAACTCGATCGGCTCCGGCGCCGGCACCGTCGTCGGCGCCACGGTCGCAGCCGTCGTGCCGGGCGAGCCGGTCGAGGGCGGCGCGGTCGGAGCCGTCGTGGTGGCCGGGGTCTCGCCGGTCGGCTCGTCCGGCGGCGCGGTCGTCGTGTCGGCGGGCGCCGCCGTCACCTCGTTCGCCGAGCCGCCGCCGTCATCCTCGCCGCCGTCATCGCCACCGCCACCGCCACCACACGCCGCGAGCGCGACGACGAGGGACGAACCGATCAGAACACGTGCAACCGCCATGGCACGACCGTAGGCGTTGCGCCCCGCCAACCGGCCCGATTAACGACGAAGGGGGTCGGTCAGACGAGGTATGGGTCGACGGCGTCGGGATCGATGTCGTAGCGATCGATCGCGTCCTGCACGACCGAGGCGTCGATCTCGCCGGCCTCGAGGAGACCGGTGAGCACGGTGACGACGACGTTGCCGGTGTCGATCTCGAAGTGCCGACGCAGCGCCTCGCGTGTGTCGGAGCGGCCCATGCCGTCGGTGCCGAGCACGTGGAACGGGCGCCCGTCGGGCATGAACCGGGCGACCTGTTCGGGCACCGTCGTCATGAAATCGGAGACGGCCGTGATCGGACCCGCCGACTCGTCGAGCAACTGCGTGACGAGCGGACGCTCGGCCTCGCGCGAGGGGTGCAGTCGGTTCGTGCGCTCGACGGCGAGCGCCTCCTCGCGCAACTTCTTGTACGACGTGGCCGACCACAACTCGGCGGCGACGTCGTAGTGCTCCGCCAGCTCGTCGACGGCCTCACGTGCGGCGGCGTGCGAGATCCCCGAGAACAGGATCGTCGCCCGCTTGCTCGGCCCTTCGGGGGCGTCGGCCCACTTGTAGAGGCCGCGCACCGCACCCGCCTCGAACTCCTCCTCACGACCCTCGGGCAGGGCCGGCATCGGGTAGTTCTCGTTGTAGAGGGTGATGTAGTACATCACGTCGGGGTCGAGGTCGCCGCCGTTCTCGCGGGAGTCCTTGCCGTACATCCGCTCGATGCCGGCCTTGACGATCGCACCCACCTCGTACGCGAACGCCGGGTCGTAGGCCTGGACGGCCGGCACGGTGGAGGCGAGCACGAGGCTGTGGCCGTCCTGGTGCTGCAGGCCTTCGCCGAGCAGCGTGGTGCGACCGGCGGTGGCACCCATGAGGAAACCACGGGCGCGGATGTCGGCCGCCTGCCAGATCAAGTCGCCGATGCGTTGGAAGCCGAACATCGAATAGAAGGTGTAGAAGGGCAGCATCGGCACGTTGCGGGTGGCGTACGACGTCGCCGCGGCGATGAAGCTCGACATCGAGCCGGCCTCGGTGATGCCCTCTTCGAGGATCTGTCCGTCGGAGTCTTCCGTGTACGACAGCAGCAGGTCGTGGTCGACCGGCTCGTACTTCTGGCCCTGGCTGGCGTAGATCTCGAGTTCCTTGAACAGCGAGTCCATGCCGAACGTGCGGCCCTCGTCGGGGATGATCGGAACGACGCGCTTGCCCATCTCCGGGTCGCGGCACAGGCTGCGCAGGAGGCGGGTGAAGCCCATCGTGGTCGACACGGCCTGCTCGCCCGAACCGCCTCGCATCTCGGCGAAGGTCTGGTCGACCGGCATCGACATCGGCCGCCGGGCGTGGGTGGTTCGCTTGGGGATCGAGCCGCCGAGCGCCTTGCGGCGCTCCATCATGTACTGGTACTCGATCGAGTCTTCGGACGGGCGGAAGTACGGCGGGTTGTCGGCCTGGATGAGGTCTTCGGGGATCTCGTCCTGGAGGTGCAGGCGCTCGCGCAGATCGAGGATCTGCTGCTTGGTCATCTTCTTGATCTGGTGCGTCGCGTTGCGACCCTCGAAGCCTTCGCCGAGGGTCCAGCCCTTGACGGTCTTGGCCAGGATCACCGTCGGCCGACCGCTGCCGAGGTTCTCCATCGCTGCCTTGTACGCCGCGTAGAGCTTCTTGTAGTCGTGGCCGCCGCGTGGCAGGTTGCGGAGCTCGTCGTCTTCGAGGTGCGACACCATCTGGCGCAGGCGCGGGTCGGGACCGAAGAAGTTGTCGCGGATGTAGTCACCGTTCTCGACGGCGTAGCGCTGGTACTCGCCGTCGACGGTGGTGTTCATCTTGTTGAGGAGGACGCCGTCCTTGTCCTGGGCGAGCAGCTCGTCCCACTTGGAGCCCCAGATGACCTTGATGACGTTCCAGCCGGCGCCGCGGAACACGGCTTCGAGTTCCTGGATCACCTTGCCGTTGCCGCGGACCGGGCCGTCGAGTCGCTGGAGGTTGCAGTTGACGACGAACACGAGGTTGTCGAGCTGCTCGCGCGAGGCGAGCGAGATGGCGCCGAGCGTCTCGGGTTCGTCGCACTCGCCGTCGCCGAGGAACGCCCACACGCGGCTGTCGCTGGTGTCGTCGAGCTGGCGGTTCTGCATGTACCGGTTGAAGCGGGCGTGGTACAGCGCCGTGATCGGGCCGAGGCCCATCGACACGGTCGGGAACTCCCAGAACTCGGGCATCAGGCGCGGGTGCGGGTACGACGACAGGCCGCGGCCGCCGCGGCCGATCTCACGCCGGAAGTGGTCGAGGTCGTCCTCGGTGAGGCGCCCCTCGAGGAACGCTCGTGCGTACACGCCGGGCGCGGCGTGGCCCTGGAAGTAGACGTGGTCGCCGGGCTTGTCGTCCTTGCCCTTGAAGAAGTGGTTGAAGCCGATCTCGTAGAGCGACGCCGAGCTGGCGAAGGTCGACAGGTGACCGCCGATGCCGTCGGCGGCCTTGTTGGCCTTCACGACCATGATCGCCGCGTTCCAGCGGATGAAGGCGCGGATGCGTCGTTCGATGTGCTCGTCGCCCGGGAACCACGGTTCCTGCTCGCGTGGGATCGTGTTGACGTACGGCGTGCTGACCGTGGCAGGGAAGCTGACGCCGTTGTCGTTGGCCCGGCTGAGCAGCTGGGAGAGCAAGAAGCGGGCACGGGTCTTGCCGTGCGTCTCGACGATCGCGTCGAGTGAGTCCAGCCACTCCTGGGTTTCGGTCGGATCGATGTCGGGCAGCTGGTGCACGTAGCCGTCGAAGATCATGCGGCCCATCATCGCAGGGTTACCGACGGGTACTGCACGGACCGCCCGGAAACGGTTTCATTTCACACGTTCGCCGCACTCGTGCCGGCCTCCGCCGGGGTGCGAACGGGTCTCAGCGCTGACGGGTGTCGAGGACGCGCTGCGCCGTGCGGCCGTCGAACACGGAGCCGATCTCGGCGAGCAGGTCGACGACCACGTGGCTGGTGCTGTGCGTCGCCACGCAGAGCCGTCCGGCGTCGTCGGGCGCCAGGAACGCGGCGTTCGCGACGGCGGTTCCGACCCCGACGTTCAGGTTCGACGCAATCGGCTTGCCGGCCGCGCACGGGTAGGCCGTGAAGTGTCCCGCGGCCTCGGAGCCGACGCCGGTGAGGTTGACGATCGCGCCGCCGTCGGGGTCGTCGAGTTCGAGGTCGATCTCCACCACGCCGCCGGCGGCGACCTTGGACCCGTCGCCGTCGTCACGAGAATCGAAGAGTCGAATCGGCGTGCCGACCGCGACGCCGGCGGTCTCGTCGAAGACGCCGAACAGGTCGACCACCAGGTGCGTCGTCGTGGTGGTCCGGAAGCAGATCTCGCCGTTCGCGTCGGGTGCGGCGACGACGAGGTTGGGGGTGGCGGCCGAACCGGCGAAGTTGACGTTCGAATGCTCGGCGTCGACGCCGCACGGAGCAACGGTGACGTGGCCGCGCCCGGTGCCGGCCGCGGACGTGACGTTCATCGCAACCGCCGTCGGCTCACCGACGATGCCTGCCCGACCGCTCACCTCGTCGAGGTCGAGTCGGAGGACGGTGCCGCCGCGAACGGGTTGGCGGTCTCCGTCGGTTCTCGAATCGTGCCAGCGCGTCGGTGCCAGTGCGCGGAATCCGGATCCGGGGGCGAACGTGCCGGTCACGTCGACGATCAGGTTCGTCTGACTGTGCGTCGTGACGCAGAAGTCGCCGTTCGCGTCGAGCGGGGCGAGGGCCGCATGCGCCACGACCTGGCCGCGGGCGTAGTTGTGGACCGACGTCGACGGCACGGGCTCGTCGCATCGATGCACGCTCAGGTGGCCGGAACGGCGCGGGTTGGTCGTCGTCAGGTTCACCGTTGCCGCGGTTGCACCGTTCGCTCCGGGCACGTTGACCTTCGTGGTCGAGCCGTCCGGGACCGTGGTGGCGGTGCTGTCGACCGCCGAACGGATCAGGTTCGAGTAGAGCGCAGCGCCGGTCGTGTTGAGGTGGATCGCGTCGTAGGTGATGCCGGGCCGGTTGGCGGCGGCCGCCCAGTCGACGAGGGTCAGGTTCGGGTGCCGGTTCAGCGCCCGCTCGAGGTGGGCGTTGACGGTGGGGAAGTACCAGTAGTACGGCTGGACCTGCCGCCAGGCGCCGGCCGAGATGTACTGCGGATCGACCTCGCGCAGCGTCACCCAATAGACGTGCTTCACGCCTGCTGCGGTCAGCGTGCCGATGATCGAGTCGATCGAGCGGTCGAACCGCTCGGGGTCCCAGTACGGATAGTTGTAGCCGCCCGCGATCACGACGTGGTCGCCGAACCAGTGCGGGCTCACGGCGAGCCGGTACTTCACGAAGTCGTTCTCGAGTTGCTCGACGAACCGGGCGGGTTCGCCGTCGACGTTCACCTCCCAATCCGCGGGGAACGCGTTCGGGATGGCCGATCGGGCTCCGAGCCCGACGGAGTCGGCGAACACGGCGACCCGCTGCGACCGCGGCACGGCCTCGACGATGCGCTCGTCGGTCGGCGTCGGGCCGCGATCGGCGTCGGCGACGCTCGACGCGCCGAGTGCGAGTGCGGCGACCGCGGCGACAGCGGCGAACCGGCCGCCCCTCATTCGACCCACCAGCCCGTCGTGTCGAACACGGTGTTGCCGGTGTTGATCGCGTAGATGCAGAGCGTGCCGTCCGCGGCCAGGCCGGTCGTCACGAAGTTGGCCAGGGTGCGCCCGGCGAGCGAGTTCACGTTCGAGTTCGTCGGACGCTCGCCGCACGACCACGCCTGGAGATGGCTGTTGCGCATCGGCGAGACCAGGGTGATCGTGCCGGTGACCGCTCGTGCCGATGGTGGGGCGACGATGACGTCGAGCGTCTGGCCGAGCCCGTGCAGGGGCGACCATCCGCCCACGCCGCGACGCGTGTCGAGCATCCGGGTGGGGGTCGCCGGTTGGAACGCCAGCGCGCCGTCGGTCGAGAACGTACCGGTCAGGTCGACGACGAGATCGACGTCGGTGAACGAGTCGAGGCAGATGGTGCCGTCGGCCGACACCGGGATGTACGCACTCGACGCCACGACCTCGGACGCCTGGTGGTTGAGGGTCGCCGTCTCGGGGATCGGGTCGAGGCAGGGGTGCGCCGTGACATGACCGGCTCGACTGCCCCGGATCGCCGTGATGTTGACGGCGACCGCTTCGGCGCCGTCGGGCACCGCGAGCTCGATGTGTTTCGAGCGTGTCGATTCGCGTGTGTCGACCAGACGCTGCGGCTCCGGCAGCGGGCTGAACCGCAACCCGTCGGGGACGAACGCCGCCTGCACGTCGACGACGAGATGGGTCGCGGCGTGGGTGTACACGCAGAACGTCCGATCGTCGGTGAGCGGGGTGATCGTCACGGCGCCGCGGGCGGACGTCGAGTAGTTCGTGAACGACGACGCGGCGGGGTCGTCGATGCAGGGGTGAGCCGAGAGGTGACCGGGGCCCGTGACGCCCGCGGCGGTGATGTAGGCGGCGACCGCCGTGGCGTCGGCGGGAACGATGTCGGACACGTCGACCTCGACCGTCTGGCCGGCCGAGAGGCGTCCGGGAGCGTCCCGGCGGGTGTCGAGGGCGCGTTCCGGACCGATCGGCACCATCTCCGAGGTGCCGGCGATCGTCGCCGGCAACGGGGCCGCGCCGCCGACCTCGGTCGCCCGACCGAGCGACGCCGTGACCTCGTGCGCCATCCAGAGCGACCGGTTCCGGTACCCGGTGGGGGAGAGGTGGGTGTGGTCGGACGCGTAGTTGCCCGTGGCGTACATCACCGCGGGCCAGTCCCAGGTGTGGAAGTCGGGGTGCTCGGCCGCGACCCGGTCGAGGGCGCCGTTCCACGCGTCCATCGACGGACGGTTCAGCGGGAACCGGGTGATCTTCGGCCACCAGATCCGCTTGCCCGGCCCGATCGCGTCGACCAGGTGCTTGATCGCGTTGTACGAGCACTGATCGACCGACTCCGGACGGTACTGGCACAGCCCGACGTCGTTCGCGCCGAAGTTGACGACCACCGCGTCCGGGTCCCAGCCCTGCGACCTCCACACGCCGATCCAGTAGCTCGCCTTGAACGAGTCGTCGACGGGGAAGTAGCCGGTCGAGTATCCCTCGCCGGCTCGGGCCCGGATCGGACCCCAGCCCTGCTCTGCGAGTCGTTGGGTGAGGTCGGGTCCGTAGGCCAGCGAGCCGAGCATGACGGAGTCGCCGATGACGGTGATCGGGCCGAGCGGCCCGGCACCGTTGCGGACTCGCTCGATCGGCGCGGCGTGCGCGGGTTCGGGGTCGGCGCTCACACCGACGACGACCGTGGCCGCGGCGACGATCGCCATCGTGATCCACACCGCCGTCCGTCGGGCCCGCCCAGGCCTGGATTCCTGCATGAGACGACAAGCTACTGCGAGCGACTCCTACACTCCGAGCAGATGGCCGGCACCGTGACCACCCCTGCTCCTGGTACTGCGCCCCGCATCCGGTACCAGCCGGCGCTCGACGGGGTGCGTGCGCTGGCCGTCGTCGCCGTTCTGCTGTTCCATGCCGGCGTCCCCGGTTTCGACGGCGGCTACCTCGGCGTGTCGGTGTTTTTCACCCTCTCGGGCTACCTCATCACCTCGCTCCTCATCGCCGAGTTCGACACGAAGGGCACGATCGACCTGCCGGCGTTCTACGGGCGCCGGATGCGACGACTCCTCCCGGCGAGCGTGCTGACCGTCGGTGTCATCGTGCTGCTGTCGTGGATCACCGACTGGTTCGACGGGGTCAGTTCGCTGCGCCCGCAGGTGATCGGTTCGTTGTTCCAGGTCGCGAACTGGGTGTTGCTCGCCGGCGACGGTTCGTACCAGGAACTCCTGGCCGAGACCAGCGGCACGCCCTCGCCGCTCGAGCACTTCTGGTCGCTCGCGATCGAGGAGCAGTTCTACTGGCTCTGGCCGCTCGCGATGCTCGTCATCCTCCGCCGGGTCGGTCCGCATCGCAGCCGCACGATCGTCATCGGCACCCTCACGGCGCTCGCCGCGATCGCTGCGCCCGTGATCGCACAGGTGTGGGGAGCCGACGCCGCGTATTGGGCGACGCCGGCCCGGCTCGCCGAGATCCTCGTCGGTGCGTTCCTGGCCATGGCGCTCGCCCGACGCACCGAACTCCCGTCGAGCCTGGCGTGGCTCGCCCCACTGGGCCTCGTCGTCCTCGGCGCGTCGGTGGTGTTGTTCCCGACCGTCGGTGGTCCGGCCTACGAGGGTGCCTTGCCGTTGGTGGCCGTCGTGTCGGGTGCGTTGCTGCTCGGGCTGCAGGTCGAGGGTCCGGTGCGGGCCGGTCTGTCGATCGCTCCGCTCGTGTTCGTCGGCAAGATCTCGTACGGCGTCTACCTGTACCACTGGCCGATCTACGTGGTGCTCGACGCCGACCGGGCCGGCTTCGACGGCGCACCGCTCGTGCTCGTCCGACTGGCGCTCACCTTCGCCGTGGCCGTCGCGAGCTACTTCTTGTTCGAACAGCCGATCCGCCACGCCTCGTCGGTCGGTTTCCGACCGACGCTCGTCGCCTCGCTGGGCGCCACGGTCGCCGTGGCGGCGGCGTCGCTGGTGCTCGTGCCGACGGCGCTCGGCAACTACTGGGAGTCCGACGACCAGACCGCGGAGGCCGCAGCGATCCGGACCGACGACACCACGCCGCTCGTCCCGATCGTCGCGACGACGGTGCCGTCGACCGCGGCGCCGTCGACCCCACCGGGGTCCACCGCGCCGACCGACACCGCAGCGTCGACCCCGCCCGAGCCGCCGGCGACCACCCGGCCCGGACCGACCACCGTGCCGCCGATTCCCGACCTCGCCCGTCCGGTGCGAGCCCTGATGGTCGGCGACTCCACCGCCGAGGCGATCGGCGCCGGTCTCGTCGCGTGGGCGGCCGACAACCCCGACCTCGCCCAGGTGCAGACCGACGTCGAACGCGGATGCGGGTTCGTCGTCGCGGGGGAACGGGCCGTCGGCGACGGCTGGGAGCAGACTCCCGATCGCTGTGTGGCGTGGGTCGACGACCGGGTCCCCGCGCAGGTCGCCGACCTGCGACCCGACGTGGTCGTGCTGATGGTGACGCCCTGGGACGTCGTCGACCACCGCTTCGACGGATCGACCGAGAGCACCCCCTTCGACCCCGAGTTCGAAGCCGAACTCGTCCAGGCGTACCGGGCGGTCGTCGGCGGTCTCGCCGACGCCGGCGTGTCGTCGATCGTGTGGATCGAACCGCCGACGCCCAATCCGCTCTGGATGAGCCGTGACGCGCCCCAGGCCGATCCGGCCCGCTACGAGGTCGTCGAGGGCGTCGTCGCCGATCTGCAGGAGGAGTTCCCCCAACTGCGCATCCTGCCGTTCGCGGCGTGGCACGCGGCAGAGGGTCTCGACGACGACAAGGAGATCCGGCCCGACGGCGTGCACTGGACGCCCGACGTGTCGCGCCTGATCTCGGAGAACTACCTCGGGGAACAGGTGATCCGGGCCGCGCTCGGGCTGCCGTTCTCCGGACCGACGAACTGAGGACACCGGGACCGTGATGGACGAGACGACCACCGTGTACACCGACGGCGCCTGCTCGGGGAACCCCGGGCCCGGCGGCTGGGGATGGGCGGTCGCCCCCGACGGCGAGCCGCACGGCTCGGGCGGCGACGACCGCACGACCAACCAGCGGATGGAACTGCAGGCCGTGCTCGAGGCGTTGCGGGCGCTGGGTGTCGGCAGCGAGGCGGGCCCGGTCGTGGTCGTGTCCGACTCGACGTACGTCGTCAACTGCTTCCGCGACGGTTGGTGGAAGAATTGGCGTCGGAACGGCTGGAAGAACTCGAAGAAGCAGCCGGTCGCGAACGCCGACATCTGGGAGCCGTTGGTCGACCTCGTCGAGTCCGGCGACGTCACGTTCCGGTGGGTCAAGGGCCATTCGGGCGACCCGATGAACGACCGGGTCGACGCGCTCGCCGTCGCCGCCATTCCCGGCAGGTGACGCACGGCCGTCGGGAGCGGCCTCAACCGCGGCGACGCCGGTGCCGATACTCGAAGGGTGACGTTACGAACGCGTGACAGATCGCTACCGTTGCACGGTGTGATCCGCCGGTCCCTGTCTCGCGTCGCGCGCGCCTGCCTGCTCGGCGCCGTCGTCGCCGGAGCGACCGTGGTCGTCCCCGCCACGACGGCGCATGCCGAGCCTCCCGGCGACGACACGGTCGTGGCGTTCCTCGCCCGCGGTGTCGGGTACGGCCACGGGCGCGGCATGTCGCAGTGGGGCGCCTACGGACGGGCGTCGGCGGGGCAGTCGTACACCCAGATCCTCGACCACTACTACGGCGGGACCTCGATGGGTGCCCGCACCGGCGACATCCGGGTGCGCCTCACCGACTGGGACGGCCGCGGCACCTTCGGCGTCGTCAGCACGCAGGGCAAGGCCCGGTGGTC
>JBPEWX010000393.1:0-4642 GCA_052032235.1 Ilumatobacter sp.
CTGTCCTCGTCGATCTGGTCGCCGTACTGCGCAGCGAGGTCACGCAGCTCCTGGGCGAACGACGCCCGCTGGTCGGCGTAGCCGCGGAACTGCTGGGCGAGGTCGGTGCGTCCGTCGGCCTCGAGCTTGTCGGCGGCCTTGCCGAACCCGACCTTGCCGTCCTCGAGGGTCTCGATGAGGTCCTTGGTGACCTTCTCGTCGGTGCTTGCCATGAGTGGCTCCTTTCGATCTGAACCGGCGGCGTCGTTGCCGTCCGATGCCGGAGCCGTACCCGACGCGACACGGGTGGAACCGGCGCCCGGCCGATTCCACCCGTTCGAGTGACGACGTGGGCCGTTCAGGCGCAGCAGCCGCTGCCGTCGCCGCTCGTATCGCCACTCGATCCGCCACTCGATCCAGGGGTGTCGGCGTGGGCCACGACGAGGTTCTCGAGCTGATCGTCGTGGTCGGCCTGCTTCACGTACCACTCCCAGCGACCGCCCCACGGGTCGGTGACCCAGGTCTCCACCTTCTCGGCGAAGCAGCAGATCGTGTCGTCGATGCCGGTGGTGGCGAGTCCGGCCTCCGCGAGGCGGGCTTCGGCGGCGACCACCTCGTCGGACGAGGCGGTCTCGACACCGAGGTGGTTGATCGATCCGGGCGCCTCGTCGGGGCGCTCGAACACGACGAGCTTGAGGGGCGGCTCGGCGACCTCCCAGTTGGCGTAGCCCGGCTTCACCTTGGCGGGCCGGGTGGAGAACATCGCCGAGTAGAACTCGATCGCCTGATCGAGGTCGGGGACGTTGAGGGCGAGCTGGAGACGCATGGTGGAGATCCTTTCGCTGTCGACCGATGGGGACGACACGATTTCACATTGATGATGATCGATACGATAGCAATACGCATCGAAACCTGTCAATATGTTCGTCGTGGACGAGTTCGAAGCCTGCTGTGTCCTGACGACACCACTCGACGAGGACGAGGCCGATCGACTGGCGCACCAGCTCAAGGCGCTCGCCGACCCGGTCCGTCTCCGCATCGTGTCGATGGTCGCCACCTCGAACACGGGCGATGTGTGCGCGTGCGATTTCCCCTCCATCCTCGACCGCTCACAACCGACGATCAGCCATCACCTCCGCCAGCTCGTGACGGCCGGCATCCTGGCGCGCGAGCAACGTGGCAAGTGGGCGTGGTTCTCGCTCGTCCCGGGCGCACTCGACGGCATCCGGGCTGCGCTCGGCGAAGGCGCCGAGCGCTCCCCCGCCGACGCCTGACCCGACCCCGGTCGATCCGAGGTGCCACAGTGGTCGGGTGAGTGGATCCGGGCCGATCGAGTACGGAGACGAGTTGCGCGCCACGTGGGCGTCACGACTCGGCTCCCACGAACGCACGACGGTCGATCTGGACGGCCGCAAGCACGCCGCCGTCGCGATCGTGCTCGTCGACTCCGACGCCGAGTTGCACGACGGCGACCCCGTGTTCGCCGAAGGCCCCGACCCCGACTGGGATCCGAACGGCACCGTGCCGGGCGACGCGACCGGGCTCGACGGGCGGATGGAAGGTGTCGCCGGCGGTGCCGCGTTTCTCCTGTGTCGGCGCACGTCACGTCTGAACAAGCACGCCGGCCAGTGGGCGCTGCCCGGCGGCCGCCTCGACCCGGGCGAGACCGCACTCGATGCGGCGCTGCGCGAGGTCGACGAGGAGGTCGGGCTGCGGCTCGGGCCCGACAGCGTCGTCGGCTGGCTCGACGACTACCCGACCCGGTCGGGTTACGTCATCAGCCCCGTCGTTCTGTGGGGCGGGGCCGACCCCGACCTGCGGCCGTCGCCCGACGAGGTGCTCGCGCTGTACCGGATCGGCGTCCACGCACTCCGAGACGGCGAACCACGCCACGTCGCCATCCCGGAGAGCGACCGCCCCGTCATCCAGCTCCCGCTCGGCAACGACCTCATTCACGCCCCGACCGGCGCTGTGCTCTACCAGTTCCGCCAGGTCGCCGTGCTCGGCCGACCGAACACCCGCGTCGACCACCTCGAGCAACCCGTCTTCGCCTGGGGCTGACCGCCTCCCGTCGGAAGGTGTCGACGGAAGGTGTCGGATTCGTTCCGTCGCCGCATCGGCCTCGCGCACCACGACCGGACGACGGAACGGATCCGACACCTTCCGTCCGAGTAACGTCGTCGCCATGATCGCCATGCTTCGTGACACCGGGTACAACATCGTCCTGTTCCTCCACATCGTGACGATCATCGTGGCGATGGCCGGAGCGGTCGCACATCCGCTCATGCTCAACATGGAGCGCAACCGGCCCGACGGCGACATCGCGGCGCTCGCGCAGCGGATGGAGACGCCGTCGCGGATCTACTCGATCGCCTACGTCGTCGCCGGCATCATCGGCTTCGGACTCGTGTCGATGGGCGACTGGCCGTGGAGCGACGCCTGGATCTGGATCAGCATCCTGCTCTGGGTGGCGTCGACCGGCATCCTGCACGGCGCCCTGATCCCGGCGGAGAAGGCACTCGCCCAGGGCGACGAGGCCGCCTGGTCGAAGGTCGACATGTTCGGCAAGATCCTCACGGTCATGATCGTCCTGATCCTGATCATGATGACCGTGAAGCCCGACAGCAGCTTCTACTGACGAGTTCGTCAGGTCGGCAGATCGCCGTGGACCACGGCGTCGCCCACCGTTTCCCACGCCCCGTCTCGGCGCACGATCGCACTGCCGGTCGGCAACTCGACCAGCGGCGTGTTCGCGAGCTCACGCGCCCGGGTCAGCTGCCCCGGTGACCATCCGTCGATCTCGGTCATCAGCGCGACGCCCGAGATGAGGCCGAGGCCGATCGTGAAGGCACCGCCACGGCGGTCGGTCATCGGATCGCACAGCGCCGATGCGCTCGGACCGGTCGCGATGAGCGTGCCGCCGCGCTCGAGCAGGCGCTCGATCGCCGCAGAGACGGGCGTGTTCTTGATCGCACTGCGCAAGTGGATCGCCGAGTCTCCGGCGAGGAACACGGCCGGGGCACCGTCGATCACCGCAGCGGCGGCGTCGTCGGCGTCGGGACGGGTGATGACCATCAGCGGCTCCACCTCGACGCCGATCCGTTCGCCCCACGCACGAGCCGTCTCGACCAGGTCGGCCGGCTGCTCGAACGCGTCGGCGGTCGGCAACATCACCACCCGGTCGATCCCGTCGAGGAGCTGGCGGTCGAGGTCGTCGTTGGCGACGAACGGGTCGCCGCCTTGCAGTGCGATCACTCCGGGCATGGCCGCATGGTAGAGGGTCGACGCCGCGTGCACGCGTTCCGACTTGGCGCGGGTTACCCGCGGGTAACTACGGTGTGCCCATGGCAGACATCTTCGAAGTGGGCGTGGTCGGATCGGGAATCATGGGAGCCGGACTGGCCGAGGTCGCCGCACGCGCCGGACACCACGTGGTCGTCCGATCCCGCACCCTCGAGGGAGCCGAAGCGGTGCGCGAGAAGCTGCTCAAGGGCTTCGACAAGCAGATCGCCAAGGATCGCATGACCACCGACGAGCGCGACGAGATCATGGGCCGGGTCCGGGTCACCGATCATCTCGGCCAGCTCGCCGACTGCGATCTCGTCATCGAGAGCATCGTCGAAGACCTCGACACCAAGAAGACCCTGTTCGCCGAGCTCGAACAGATCGTCAAGCCGTCGGGCATCCTCGCCACGAACACCTCGACGCTGCCCGTCGTCGAACTCGCCATGGCCACGCAGCGCCCCGACAAGGTGTGCGGCATCCACTTCTTCAACCCGGCCCCGGTGATGTCGCTCGTCGAGATCATCAAGCCGGTCACGGCCAGCGACGACACGATCGCGACCGCCACGGCGTTCGCGTCGACCTGCGGCAAGGATCCGGTGCAGGTCCAGGACCGAGCCGGGTTCATCGTGAACGCCCTGCTCTTCCCCTACCTCAACAACGCGATCCGGATGATGGAGTTCGGCACGGCGTCGAGAGACGACATCGATGCGGCCATGAAGGGCGGTTGCGGCTTCCCGATGGGCCCGTTCGCCCTGCTCGACCTCGTCGGTCTCGACACCTCGCTCGCCATCCTCGATGCCCTGTACGAGGAGTTCCGCGACCCGAACTATGCAGCCGTCCCACTCCTGCGCCGCATGGTCGCCGCCGGGCAGCTCGGGCGCAAGTCGGGCGCCGGCTTCTACGACTACTCCTGACGATCGGCGACCGCCGTGCGAGGATGGGGGCGTGAGCGAGCGGACGAGCCCCTGGATCGGCGCGCCACTCGTCTCGCCCGTCGAGCCGCCGGCGTCGCGCTGGTCGATGCCGACCAACGGGCCGATCGACGAGAGCGACATCGTCGCCGTGGGGGCCGACCTCGAACCCGGCACGCTGCTGGCGGCCTACCGACAGGGGTTGTTCCCGATGCCGTTCGATCGGCGACGGATCGCCTGGTTCTCACCCGACCCGCGCGGCGTCATCCCGCTCGACGGACTGCACGTGTCGCGATCGCTCCGCAAGAGCATGCGTCGGTTCGACGTGGCGATCGACACCCGGTTCACCGAGGTGATGCAGGCGTGCGGCGACCCGAAACGGCCGGGCAGCTGGATCAACAAGGCGTTCGTCGACGCATACACCCGGCTCCACGAGCTGGGATGGGCGCACTCGATCGAGGTCTACG
>JBPEWX010000394.1:0-8074 GCA_052032235.1 Ilumatobacter sp.
ACAGCTGGAGACACCGGTCGGCCGCACGCTTCTGCAGGTCGGTGCACCAGTACTTCGCCTTGGCGGCGTCGGCGGCCGACAGCTGCCCGCGGTTGTGCGAGAGCACGCACTGGTCGACGTAGGCCTGCACGATGTCGACCTCGGTGGCGACCTCGGCGAGCACGAACTTGGTGTTCTGGAAGTCGGCGATGCGGGCGCCGAAGGCCTGGCGTTCCTGGACGTACTCGAGCGCCCACCCGAGCGCTGCACGGGCGGACGCGATGCCGGTGATGGCGATCGACAAACGCTCCTGCGCGAGGTTGTTCGTGAGCGAACGGAAGCCGCTCCCCTCCTCCCCCAGCAGGTTGGCGGCAGGCACGCGCACGTCGGTGAAGAACAGTTCGGCCGTGTCGTTGCTGTGCATCCCGATCTTGTCGAGGTTGCGACCGCGTTCGAACCCGTCCATCCCCCGTTCGACGACGAGCAACGACATGCCCGCGTGTCGCTCGTTGGGGTCGGTCTTGGCGGCGACGATCACCAGATCGGCGTTGATGCCGTTCGTGATGAACGTCTTCGATCCGTTCACGACGTACTCGTCCCCGTCGCGGATCGCCGTCGTGGCGACGCCGGCGAGGTCGGAGCCGGTGCCGGGTTCGGTCATTGCGATCGCCGTGATCAACTCCCCGCTCGCGATGCCCGGCAACCAGCGCTCCTGTTGCTCGTCATTGGTGAACTCGAGGAAGTACGGCGTCGTGATGTCGTTGTGGAGCGTGAGCCCCAGCCCGGCACCGCCGATGCCCTTCGCCGCGAACTCCTCGGCGATCACCTGGTTGAACCGGAAGTCGTGCGACCCACCCCCGCCGAACCGCTCGGGGATCTGCATCCCGAGGAAGCCGTACTTGCCGGCGGAGGTGTACATCGACCGCGGCGCGATGCCGTCGTCTTCCCACTCCATGTAGTTCGGGACGACCTCGTTGTCGATCCAGGTGGAGAAGCTGTCACGAAAGGCTTCGTGCTCGTCGTCGAACAGTGCGCGCATGCCCGCAACGCTAAGCGAGCAGGCACTGATCACGGGCATCGGGAAGCACCCACCCGGCCGCAGGGTTCTCACCACATGCGACCACACCCGACCGCCACCCGACGCTCGGCCGCCCTGGTCGCAGCAGCACTCCTCCTCGCCGCCTGCGGATCGTCCGACGACCCCGGTTCGGCCGATCGCAGCTCGCCCACCTCCGACGACCCCGCGGGTTCGACCGCCACGTCGAATGGCACGACGGCCGACAGGACGGACGACCCGCCGCGCTCCACGGACCCCGTCGTCGTCGAACGGATCGAACCCTCACCACCGGACGTGCAGGAGTCCGGCCTCGACCTGCTCCGTCTGGCGGCGCAGCCCGACGACAGCTCGCTCCCCGAGCCACTCGTCCCGATCGACGAGATCACGAGCGGCGGGCCGCCGCCGGACGGCATCCCGTCGATCGACGACCCGCAGTTCGCCCGTCCCGCCGACATCGACTTCCTCGACGACGACGAACCCGTCCTCTCGCTCGACATCGACGGCGACGTCCGCGCGTACCCGGTCCAGATCCTGATCTGGCACGAGATCGTCAACGACACCGTCGGCGGCGTGCCGGTCTCGGTCACCTACTGCCCGTTGTGCAACTCGGCGCTGGCCTACGACCGGCGGGTCGACGACCTCATCGTGGAGTTCGGCACGTCGGGCAGCCTCTGGAACTCGGCGTTGGTCATGTACGACCGCCAGACCGAGTCGCTGTGGAGCCACTTCACCGGCCAGGCGATCGCCGGCGAGCTGACCGGCACGGAGCTGGTCGACTTCCCGCTGACGACGATCGGTTGGGCCGACTGGCGGGAGCAGCACCCGGACGGCATCGTGCTCACCCGCGACACCGGCAGTGAGCGTGACTACGGCCGCAACCCGTACCCCGGCTACGACGACATCGACGGAACGCCGTTCCTGTTCGAGGGGGAGGTCGACGGACGCTTCACGGCGATGACCCGGATCGTCGGTGTCGAGCGCGACGGCGCCGCACTCGGGATCCAGCTGTCGCTCCTCGAGGACGAGCGGCTCGTCACCGCCGAGTTCGACGGCGACGAGATCGTCGTGTTCTGGTCACCCGGCACGGCGTCGGCGCTCGACGCGAACACGGTCGGCGGCGGCGACGACGTCGGCACGACGGGCGTGTTCGATCGCGTCGTCGACGGACGGGCGCTCGACTTCACACCCGCCGGCGACGGGTTCGTCGACGTCCAGACCGGCTCCACCTGGAACGTGCTGGGTCGTGCGACCGACGGTGAACTCGTCGGAACCCAGCTCGAACAGCTCCCCCACGTCGACACGTTCTGGTTCGCCTGGTCCACCTTCCGGCCCGATTCGGCGATCGTCGGCTGACCGTCCCCACGGCACCGGCGTCATGGCTTAGCGTCTCGCCGAGACGCGCGACCGAAGGAGCCGACATGCACCGTGCGACCGTGACCCCACCGATCCCGATCGACATCGAGGCGGTGACGACCAAGTTCGAGACGAGCACGTTGACGGCGACCGACCTCCTGGTCGCCGGCATCTCGATCGCGGCCGGGTTCGTGCTGGGCGCGCTGACGAGGAGAGCGGTGGCGCGGGTGATCACGACCGTGCCCGGGCTGCGCCCGACGACGGGCAGCATCATCGCCCGGCTCGCCGGCTACATCGTCGTCGTGTTCGGTTTCGTGATCGCGTTCAGCGCACTCGGACTCAGTTTCGGTCCGGTCATCACGCTGCTGCTGATGATCGCCCTCGTCGCCGTCCTGATCGGGCGTCCGATGTTGGCCGATCTGGGCGCCGGGGTCGTCCTGCAGTCGCGCCAGCCGGTGCAGATCGGCGACGTCGTCCAGATCTGCGACGGTCGTGAGGGGGTCGTGACGGAGATCGACGGTCGAGTCGTGCACGTGCGCACGTTCGACGGATGGCTCGTCCGGACGCGCAACAGCCAGTTCATGGACGATCCGATCGTGTCGGCCGCACAACCCGACCGCATTCGGGTCGAGTTCGTGATCGGGCTCGACTATGCGACCGATCTCGACCGGGCGGTCGCCGTCACCACCGACACGCTCCTCGGGGTGGACGGCGTGCTGTCGAGCCCAGGCCCGCAGGTGCTGATCGACGAGTTCGGCGACTCGACCATCAACGCACGGGTGTGGATCTGGACCGACCCGATCACCCGCTGGTCGGTGAAGGACCGAGCCATGCGGGCGGTCAAACGCGATCTCGACGCCAACGACATCGTGATCGCGTTCCCCCAGCGCGTCCTCCACACGGCCCCGTGACGTCGGCCGGACACGCCCTCAGCGGGCGGCGATGCCGAGTGCGTCGCGTCGGCGGTGGATGCTGAGATAACGGAGATCGTCGGTCGCCTCGATCAGTCGCTCGGCTCCCTTCGGCACGACGGTCGCGACACCACGCTCCAGTTCGCGAGCGACACCGTCGACGATCAGCCGACCGCGCCCGCCCCACACGACGATCAGGACGTCGAGATCGGGGTTGACGTGTCGCTCGATGACGGAGCCCGTCCGGAGATGCACCAGGTTGCCGTCGAGGTCGCCACCGTGCGGCAGGCTCCACACGACACCGCTGCCCGGTCTCGGATCCGGGGCGTCGACCAGGTGCGCCCAGCAGGCGGCGTCGCCGCCCTCGTCGCTCACGTCACGACCTCGAGCGTGGCGACGACGACGAGGAGGACCACGACGCCGAGCATCAAGAGACCGGCAGCGAGGGCCGGATGCGACGGCTCGTCGGAACGATCGACCCCGTCAGGCATCGGCGTGCTCCGCCCGCCCGAGCTCCGCCAGCAGTTCGAGTGCGTCGACGCCGCGGGCGACACTGCCGTCGTCGGCCACGACGACCGGCACGGTCCCGCGACCGACCTCGCGCCACTCGGCCATCCAGGTTCGCACGAAGAACTCGGCGACGTCGCTCCTGGACGCCACCTCGCCGGGCGGGTGGTCATCCGATCTCTTCGTCGCCGGGACATCCGAGATGATCGACTCGAGCACGGCGTCGTCCGTGACGTCGAGGTCGTGGACCCAGTACGCGGCGAACAAGGTCTGGCGCAGCGCGGCCCGTTGGCGCGAATCGGCCGAGGCATAGGTGTGGTTGAGGTCGCGGGTGTTCAGCCGGCGGGACGGGACTTGCAGCTCGTCCGCCTCGCCGTCGACGGCGAGCGCCCGCACCCGATCGATCTCGGCGGCGTACTGGTCGTGGTGGGCGCCGTCGATCGGGAACTCGTCGGGACCGATCGACGGGTCGTGCTCGACGCATCGCCAGTCGACCCGCGCCAGCCCCTGCCGCTCGAGACGACGGGCTCGCTCGCTGGCCAGCGCACTGAACGGACAGTTGAAGTCGCCGTAGACGACGAGAACGGGGCTCACCCCGGCCACCCTAGATGTATTTCTGTAATCTGGTGGAATTACCGAGGATGCTATGGTCTCCGCCCGACCACATATGACCAGTCTGCAAACCCAAGCACGTGCGCTGGGTGACCCGACCCGTCACGCGATCTTCCAGTACCTCGTCGACAACTCCCGCGATGTCGACGTGGCCGAGCTGACCGCGCACCTCGGGCTCCACCACAACGCCATCCGCCAACATCTCGCCAAGCTCCTCGGGGCCGGCCTCATCGTCGAGTCGACCGTCCCGAACGGTGGGCCTGGCCGCCCGAAGCTCGTCTATCGAGTCGACCCGTCGACCGACAGCCGCTGGGGGCCCACCGGCCCGTACGAACGACTCTCCTGGCTCCTGTCGGAGGTCGCGACGACCGACGCCACGCCGATCGAGGTCGGCCGGCGGGCGACCGTCGGCGACGAGCCCGGATCGAACGACAGCGCCGTCGACACGCTCGCGGCCCACTTGGCCGCCAACGGGTTCGAGCCGGCCGTCGAGGTCGACGGCTCCAACGTCCGCTTCGTGCTCGGCCGGTGCCCGTTCGCGTCGACGGCAGCACTCGCTCCGGGGGTGGTGTGCGAGTTGCACCGCGGCATGGCGATGGGCGTCGCCGAACGAACCGGCGAGCTGACGGTCGACGATCTCGTGGTCGCGAACCCCCACGAGGGCGGCTGCACCCTCACCTGCCACCTCACCTGACGAGCCGGCGCGACGGCAAGCGCTCTTCCCCGTTCAGCCCATCATCGGGCCCAGATCGATCCACATGTACCGCGGCAGGTCGGGCAGGGCGGCAACCGGGAGGTCCTCACATCCGGCGGGAACTGCCTGCGTGTGGTGCGGAGCGTCACCGAGCCGGGATTGCTCACGCCACATCGCCGCCGTGAGCTCCTCGCGGATCTCTGCGTAGGCCGGATCGTCGTACACGTTGTTCACCTCGGTCGGATCGGCCTCGAGGTCGTACAACTCCCACTCGGGTGGGTACGTCCAGAAGCCGGTGAAGGGCAGACCGAATCCGTCGTTGTAGTAGTAGATCAACTTGTATCGATCGGTCCGGTACCCATAGTGGGCCGGGGCCTTGTGGATCAGGTCGTCGTGTTCCCAGTAGCGATAGTAGAAGCCCTCGGCACGGGGCTCGGGTTGCTCGTCCACGAGGTCGCCCCAGAAGCTGCGGCCCTGCATCCGATCGTTGCTCTCGACGCCGGCGGCGTCGAGGATCGTCTGAGCCATGTCGACGTTCGTCACGATGCCGTCGTACGTCTGCCCCGCGGCAACTCGGCGCGGATAGCTGAGCACGAACGGCATGCGGAGCGACTCCTCCATCATCAGCCGCTTGTCGAACCAGCCGTGCTCACCGAGGAAGAACCCCTGGTCCGACGAGTACATCATCATCGTGTCGTCGTAGTCGCCACGCTCGCGGAGCCAGTCGGTCAGGCGCCCGACGTTCTCGTCGACCGAGTGCACACACGCCAGATAGTCCCGCATGTACACCTGGTACTTCCACGCCGCCTGCTCGTCGTACGACAATCCGTCGGGTGGGTTCTCACCCTTGAGGTCCTCGTGGTTCATGTTGTCGGCGATGCGCATGGCGGCGCGACGGATCGACGCGCTGCGAGTCGAGTAGTCGTCATAGAACGTCTCGGGCAACGGGCGCGGCTCCTCGAACATGGCTCGATGCTCCGGCTTCGGCTCCCACGGACGATGCGGTGCCTTGTGCCACACGAGCATGCACCACGGATCGTCACCGTCGAGCGACTCGACCCAGTCGGTGGCGAGGTCGGTGATGATGTCGGTCGCATAGCCTTCGACCTGGCGACGTCCCTCGGGCGAGATGAACGTGGGATTCCAGTAGTCACCCTGGCCGGGCAAGACATCCCAGTAGTCGAAGCCCTCCGGGTCGTGCCCCTCACCGTGACCCATGTGCCACTTCCCGATCATCGCCGTCTTGTAGCCGGCGTCGCGCAGTTGCGAGATGAATGTCGGCTGCCCTGCGTCGATCGGTGTGAACAGGGAGTAGACGCCATTGACGTGGCTGTACGTGCCGGTGAGGATCGCCGCCCGAGAGGGCGTGCACAGCGAGTTCGTGACGAAACAGTTGTCGAACCGGAAACCGTTCGCGGCGATCTCGTCGATGCGTGGCGTGGCGTTCACGATCGAGCCGTAGCAGCCGATCGAATGCGCGGCGTGGTCGTCGGTCAGGACGAAGACGAAGTTGGGTCGGCGCGTCATCGAATCAGACCTCCTCGTGCGCGGCGGCCGCAGGAGCGACGGCGGGCGGGTAGGCGAAGCTGTAGTACCCGAGTGTGAGCATGCGTTCCCATGGGACGACACCGCATTCGAGTGCCCACTTCCGCCACGCCGCCTCGAGTTCGGCTGCGAGTTCGGGGTGCTGATCGACGACGTCCACCAGTTCGGCCCGGTCGTTCTCGATGTCGTACAACTCCCACGGAAGATCGTATTCCTTGACGAGTTTCCAACGGCCTCGACGGACGGCTGCGTTGCCGATGTGTTCCCAGTAGAGGGTGCGCTCGTCACCCTCGTCGCCCTCGTCGGCCTCGCGACGACGCCACTGCGGCAGCAGGCTCACGCCGGTGAGTGCGTCGTCGATGACGTCGACACCAGCGACATCGAGGAACGTCGGCACGAGGTCGATCACATGGCCCTGCCCCCGCACGAACCCGTCGGCGAGGTCACCGTTCGGCCAGGAGACGACCAGCGGCGACGCGATGCCACCTTCGTGGACCCACCGCTTGTAGAACCGGAACGGGGTGTTCGACACGTTGGCCCACGCGCGACCGTACGACTGATACGTGGTCTCCGCGCCGGGCATCACAGCCGGATCGTTGCCGAGGACCACCGGGGTGCCGTCTCTGGCCTCGGGCGGGCAGCTCACCGGGATCATCTTCAGGAACGAGTCGGGTCCGTGCGGGAGGATCTCGGCGCAACCGCCGTTGTCGGACGCGAACACGATGATGGTGTCGTCGAGCTGCCCTGTTTCGCGCAACACGTCGACGATGCGGCCGATTCCTTGATCCATGGAGTGCAGCTGTGCGGCGTAGACCTCCATGCGGCGGAGCTCCCATTCCTGTTGCTCGACATCGACCCACGCTTCCTCGTTGGGGTCGCGGTCCGACAGCGCCTGGTCGGGCGGGAGAACGCCGAGCTCGACCTGACGTTGCAGACGTCGCTCACGAAGCACATCCCAGCCCTCGTCGAATCGCCCACGCATCGCCTCGATGTCGTGCTCACGGGCCTGCAGCGGCCAGTGCGGTGCGGTGTACGCGAGGTACACGAAGAACGGCTGCTCGCCGCCGGCACCGTCGCGGATGAACCTCTCGGCGTGATCGGTGAAGCGATCGGTGGTGTAGAAGTCGTCGTCACCGAAGGGTTCGTCGTCGATGTTCTCCTCGTTCCGCATCCACGCGCGCGGTTGGTGGTAGGCGACGGTGCCTGCGAGCGTGCCGTAGAAATCGTCGAAGCCCTTCCGGTTCGGCCACGAGTCGTTGGGATTCGCCGTGTCGTGGGCGAGGTGCCACTTGCCGGTGACGCACGTGCGATACCCAGCGTCTCGGAGGTGGTCGGCGACGGTCGGGATGCTCGGATCGATCGAGCCCGGATAGCCCTCGGGGCCATCGTTCTCAGTCAGAACCCCGATGCCGGTCT
>JBPEWX010000395.1:0-1640 GCA_052032235.1 Ilumatobacter sp.
CAGGTGCAGGAGCATTGCGCGGAGCGACTCGCCAAGTTCAAGGTGCCCGCCGACATCGCCATCGTCGAGGCGCTCCCCCGCAATGCGACCGGCAAGGTGCTCAAGCGCGAACTCCGCACCCGGTTCGTGAGCGACGACGCCCCGAAGATCAGCTGACCCGCTCGATCCTGCTCCGGACGGATCGATGCGTTCACGCAGTCGTGGGTTGGGTGGCCCGGGCGCGGCCGGCGTCGATCTCCTTCATGAGATCCTTGACGTAGGTGGCGAAGTCGACCTGCATGCGATGACGGGGGCTGTCGTAGAAGTGACCCAGGTGTTCGCGCTCGTCGGCGTCGATCACCTCGGTCATCTCGGACTCGGGCGGGAACGCGTACGTGCCCTCGATCGCCTCGACCACGAGCTTGCTCTGCTGTTCCGCGAAGTTGACGAGCGTCGGCAGCGGCTGGGCGAGGCCGAGGAAGAACAGGTTCTCCCAGCCCGGCTTCACCATCCGTTTGTACAGCGGGAACCGGTTGTCGTCCGGGCGCAGCTCGGCCTGCCGGAGGAACGGGAACGTGACGTTGTAGCCGGTCGCCCAGACGATCGCGTCGAACCGCTCGCGTGACCCGTCGGCGAACACGACACCGTCGCCGTCGAGTCGCTCCATCGCGCCCTTGGGCACGATGTCGCCGCAACCGACCCGGGTCAGGAACTCGCCCGACACCGACGGGTGGGCGTCGAGCGGCTCGTGATCGGGTTTGGGGAGCCCGTAGTTCTCCATCTTGCCGATCGTCTTCTTGATCTTGGAACGGGCCAGCTTGCGGCCGACCTTGGCCGGCATCCACGACGGCAGCACGTTCTTGTCGGCCGGCTTGCCGTCGAAGTACTTCGGCAGCACCCACACCCCGTGCCGCATCGACACGACGAGACGCTCGGCGATCGGGCGCTGTGACAGCTCCGACGAGATGTCCATCGCGGAGTTGCCGGCGCCGACGACGAGCACCCGCTTGCCACGGAAGTCGTACGGCTCGAACGGGTCGCGGTAGTGGTGCGAGTGCACCTGGTAGCCGTTGAACGTGCCCGGGTAGTCGGGAATGCGGGCGTCCCAGTGGTGGCCGTTCGCGACGACGAGGTTGTCGTACTCGCGGGTCTCGCCGGTGGAGAGCGATACCGCCCAGCGGCCGTCGTCGAGACGTTCGCAGTTCGTGACCGCCGTCTCGAAGGTGATCGTGTCGCGCAGACCGAACTCGTCGACGTAGGACCGGAAGTAGTCGAGGATCTGGGAGTGGTGCGGGAAGTCGGGCCAGTCACGCGGCACCGGGTGGTCTTCGAAGGCGAGCCGCCACTTGGAGGTGTCGATGTGCAGGCTCTGGTAGCACGACGACATGCCGTTGGGGTTGCCGTAGTACCAGTTGCCACCGATGTCGTCGGACATCTCGAAGCAGTCGTACGCCAACCCGTGGTCCTTCAGCCGCTTGGCCATCGTGAACCCGGAGCACCCGGCCCCGATGATGCACGTCGTCGGACGATCCCCGTTCCCCATGCCGGCCGACCGTACTCACCGCCGAGCCCCACCATCGGGTCGGGATCACCGGGTCAGGTCACCGGGTCAGGTCACCGGGTCAGGTCACCGGGTCAGGTGCCAGAGGTGACGGGGAGGC
>JBPEWX010000396.1:0-1961 GCA_052032235.1 Ilumatobacter sp.
TCGTCCGCGACCAGTTCCCCACCGCGGTGGCGCCGGTGTTGTACGACGTCGTCGGCTGGGCGTCGCTGTCGGCGCTGTCGCTCGTGCTGGTCATCTCGATGTCGGACGCCTTCGCGTTCCGTGCCCAGGCGAGGGGTGAGGCGCTCGTGCCCGGTGGCGTGCTGTTCGTCTTCATCGCCGCCCTCGGCGACGACCGGCTGCGCATCGCGTCGACGGCACTGCTGGTGGGCACCGGCGTGCTCGCCGTGATCGCGCTCCGGCAACTCCACGACCGGGATCGGGCGACCGTGCTCTCGGCGCGCCGGAGTGCCACGTCACTCGTCGCGCCGGTGGCGCTGGCATCGGCGCTCGTCATCGCTCTGCTCGCCGGCGCGATCGGCCCGCGACTGCCCGGTGCGGGCGAGGAGCCGCTGTACGAGACGAAGGGACGGTCGGGCACCAACCTGATCGACAACCCGCTGGTCGACATCCGGAGCCGGCTGACCAACCTCGGCAACGTCGAACTGTTCCGGGTGAACGCCGACGAGGAGGCGTACTGGCGCCTGATCACCTTGGCCGCGTTCGACGGTCAGCGGTTCACCCTGCCGCCGAGCGATCTCGACCCGGTCGACGCTCCGACGAGCGGGGACGGCACCCGCATCCGCCAGCAGATCCAGATCCTCGCCCTCGAGGGCGACGTGGTGCCCGCGGCGGCCGACCCGGTGCAGGCCTCCGGTGTGTCCGACGGCGAACAGTTGCGGCTGCGCCAGCAGGACGACTCGAGCACCTTGCTGTCGCCGCAGGATTTCGAGCCCGGCGACCTGTTCGACATCGTCTCGGTCGCCCCCGACGCCGATCCCGAGACGCTGGCGAGTGCCGGTGTCGCAGCGGTGCCCGACGAGATCTATCTCGAACTGCCCGACAACCTCCCCGACGTGTTGTTCGACGAGACCGAACGGCTGACCGCCGGGATCACGTCGCCGTACGAGCAGGCGCTCGCCCTGCAGTCGTGGTTCCGTGATCCGACCCAGTTCACGTACAGCCTCGAGGTGCAGTCGGGCCACGACGCCAATGCGATCGAGAGCTTCTTCGAGGTCCGCGCCGGCTACTGCGAGCAGTTCGCCGCCACGTTCGCGGCGATGGCGCGCGTGGCCGGGATCCCGTCCCGGGTCGCCGTCGGCTACACGCCCGGCACGCAGGAGGAGCCGGGATGGTTCACCGTGATCGGGAAGAACGCCCACGCGTGGCCCGAGCTGTGGTTCGACGGCATCGGCTGGGTCGCCTTCGAACCGACACCGGGTCGTGGTGCACCCGGCGCCGAGTCGTACACGGGTGTCCCGGCGCAGCAGGACGAGTCGGGAACCGGCGGGGGTGACGGCTCCGGTGCCGATCCGCTCCCGGGTCCGACACCGACCGCTCCGCCGACCGTCGTGCAGAACGACTCCCCCGCCGTGACCACCACGACGATCCCCGGCGACGCCGTGCCCGACACCCCGGCCGACGCCGGCATCCCGTCCGACCCGGACCCCAACATCGAACCGGTCCCGGTCGGCAGCGGTGACGACGACGGGAGCGGTGGGTTCCCGTGGACGCCCGTCATCGTGATCGCGATCGTCGCCCTGGTGCTCGCGGCACCGGCGATCATCCGACGGCTGCTGCGCCTGCGGTCACGGGTGCACGGACCCCGCGATCAGATCGCGGCCGCCTGGCAACGGGCGTGCGCTGCCGCCTCCGATGTCGGTGTCGTCGGGTCGCCGGCGATGACGGCGACCGAATGGGCGACGGCGACGGCTGCGGTGATGCCGGTTGCCGCCCGGCCGATGGCCTCGCTCGCCGAGGTGGTCGATCTCGTGTCGTTCGCCCGACCGGACGAACTCGACGTCGAACGGCGCGGCACGTTCGGCGACTCGATCGCCGACGACTGCGAGCTCTGGGCCACGCAGATCGACAAGATCACGACCGACACGATGACGGCGGCGCAA
>JBPEWX010000397.1:0-2534 GCA_052032235.1 Ilumatobacter sp.
GTCGCCCGGCGCGCGACGGCATCGTCGTGCAAGAGTGCGGCGTCGGACTGGTCAGCGTCCGAGCGGACGGCGAGCGACTCGCCTTCGCCGCACCCCCGCTGCTCCGATCGGGGACCGTCGAAGCGACGGCGATCGCCGAGATCGAGTCGGCGATCGGCGTCGACGTGATCGATGCGGCCTGGGCCGACAACGGTCCGGGCTGGATCGCCGTCGAGGTCGCCGACTCGAACGCGGTCCGTTCGATCGAACCCGACTTCCGCGCCGTTCCGCATCTGAAGCTCGGCATCGTCGGCTCGGCCGAGACCGACGGCGGCGACTACGACGTCGAGGTGCGAGCGTTCTACCCGGATGGCCGGGTCCACTTCGAGGATCCGGTGACCGGCAGCCTGAACGCTGCGATCGCAATGTGGCTGATGGAACGCGATCCCTCGCTGCAGTCGTATGTCGCCCGCCAGGGCACGGCGCTCGGCCGCGACGGGCGCGTGCACCTCGACCGCGACGAGACCGGTGACATCTGGGTCGGTGGCGACACCGTCTCGTTGATCACCGGCACCGTGTCGGTCTGAATCGGCGCGGCTCGACGTCAGCCGCGCGGCGTGACGGTGACCTGGACGAACGCCGTCGTCGGCATGTGATCGGCGATGTACGCCTGGGCGCTCGCCGCCGTCACGCCGTCGAGCGCGAAGAAGTGCTCCAGATAGTCGGTGACGGGTTGTCCGCCCGGGTCGAGCGCGTCGTTGATCAAGGCATCGAGGAACTGCCCGTTGTCGACGAAGTTGTATCGCTCCTCGACCTGCGCGAACGCGTTCGCGAACTCGTCGGCGGTCGGCCCGTTCGACGCCAGGTCGTCGAGTTCCGCCACGACCAGCTCGGCGATCTGCCCGATCCGGTCGGGGGACCCGCTGATGTTCACATAGGTCTCGATCACGGGCTCGGGATCGGTGGTCGGGTACGTGACGATGTACGGCGAGTAGGTGTCGCCGAGTCGTTCACGCACCACGTCGGTCAAGCGAGCGGACACGAGCGACGACACGACGTCGGCGTGCGCGGTGAGCGACGGCCCGAGCGTGTCGACCTCGCTCGTGAACAGCATCGACACCGACGCGGTGTCGCCCGTGCCGGCGGTGACGTCGGTCGAGACCACCGTCGCCGGTGGCGGCGGTGACACGTCGATCGGCTGCTCGGTCGCTCGGGTGCCCGGCAAGCTCCCGAGGTACGCCGAGGAGAGGGTGATCAGTTCGTCGACGTCGAAGTCGCCGCTGAAGACGAACGTCCAGTCACCGGCGTCGCCGTAGCGCTCGTTCCAGACCCGTTCGACCCCGGCGACGTCGAGGGTGTCGAACTGTTCGACGCTCGGGAGCACCGTGTAGCGCAACTCGTCGTCGTACCGCGTGTCGACGAGGGCGTCGTTCTCGGCCGCTCCCGGGTCGATGCTCGGATCTGCGACGACGGGTCCCTCGGCGGCCACCAGCTGATTCAGGGCGACCTGGTCGACGCGAGGGGCCGTCATGTACAGGTGCAGCAGTTGGAACATCGTCTCGGCGTCGGCGGTCGCCGCGGATCCGAGGAAGTTCTCGGTGTACGGCGAGATGTACGCACCGACCTCGACGTCGGTGCCGGTGAGGATCTGCGACAGTTCGGCCTGGTTGAACTCGGAGACGCCGCTCGTCGTGACGATGTCGGCGGCATACAGGGCGTCGACGACGACGTCGTCGGTCACCAGCGACGAGCCACCCGGGCTCGAAGCCTGCAGGTAGATCTGCCCGGTGACGATCTGGTTCGGGTTCAACCGGACACGGACGCCGTTGGGGTAGATCAGCTCGATCGGGTCGAAGAAGGAGTAGCCACCGTCGATCAACGACTGGATCGACAATGGTTCGACGGGCTCGGGCTGCTCCATCGGTTCGTCGGGGAGGTCGCGCAACGAGGCGCGAGGTTCGATCGCCCGGGTCCCGGTTGCGTCGACGATCTCGAGCACCTCGTCGGCGCCGGGCAGCGCGTCGGCCACCGACTCGGGTGCCGAGATGATCACCTGCGGCGCCGCGTTCGCCCAGCGAGCATCGAAGCGGGCTGCCAGCGCGTCGGTGGTGACGGCGTCGAGGATGTCGGACACGATGGCGAACTCGTCGTCGATCGACGGGTACGGCGTTCCACGCAGGAAATGTTCGACGTACTGGTCGGCGTACACGGTGTCCTGGGTGCTGTCGCGCCCGTCGAACCGGGTGCGGAAGAAGGCGGCGACGTTGTCGCGGGCGGTGTCGAGTTCGTCGTCGGAGAAGCCGAACTCGGCGGTGCGTTGGTACTCGTCGAGCAACGCCGTCAACGTGTCGACCGCCCGGTCGGCATCGGTGAACGCGTACAGCGCCGGAGCGTCCAACCCGGGGACGATGCTGTTCGTGCCCGGGCTGACGTCGTCGAAGGGCGCGCTGCCGGCGGCGACGTCACGATCGAGTCGCTGCACGAGGATCGCGAAGATCATCTCGTCGATCAGGTCGACACGCAGGGCCGCCTCGCCGTCCGCCTCGAACGCCGGG
>JBPEWX010000398.1:0-2053 GCA_052032235.1 Ilumatobacter sp.
CGACGTCGACGCCGCACTCGTGTGCGATCTCGGCCACCCCGCCCACCACCTTGCCGTCGAAGCTCTGGGCGTCGAGCCGGCCTTCGCCGGTGATCACCAGGTCGGCCCCGTCGACGTGATCCCACAGGTCGAGTTCGTCGGCGACCAGCTCGAACCCCGGCATGAGCGTCCCGCCGAGCGCGGCGATCAGCCCGCCGATCCCGCCGGCAGCACCGGACCCCTCGATCTCGGTCACGTCGGTCTCGAACTCGCGGCGGTAGCGCTCGGCGAGCTGTTCCAAGCGTGCGGTCAGCATCCGGATCTGCGCGTTCGACGCGCCCTTCTGCGGGCCGAAGACCCGGGCGGCGTCGGTGAAGACCGTCGTGACATCGCACGCAGCGACCAGCTCGACGCCTTTCAGGCGCGTGGGTGACCGGAGCGCCTGGAGTGCGCCGAGGCCGCCGTCGGTCGTCGCCGACCCCCCGAGCCCGACGACGATCCGCTTGGCCCCAGCGGTGAGCGCCGCGTCGATCAGCTCGCCGGTTCCTGCCGTCGTCGCGTTCATCGGGTCGTTTCCGTCGGCACCGCCGGCCAGCTCCAGGCCACTGGCGAGCGCCATCTCGATCACGGCGGTGCCGCCCGACAGTCGCCACGCGGCGTCGACCGCTGTGCCGAGCGGGCCCGTCACCCGGGTGGTCCGATTGGCGCCGCCCAACACCTCGAGCAGACCTTCACCGCCGTCCGCCATCGGCACCTCGACGCAGTCGTGGCCCGCTTCCCAGCAGGCGTGACCGATCGCCGACGCCACCTCGGCGGCGGTCGCCGAGCCCCGGAACTTGTCGACGGCCGCCACGACCTTCATGGCACGGACCGTAGCGTCAGGCGAGGGCGGTCACGGCGGTCGCGAGCGCCTCGATGTCGTCTCGGTCGCAGTAGACCTGCGCCGACACACGCAGCGTCAGCCCGTCGGGGCCCGCGGTGACCGGGACCTCGATCCGTTGTCGGTCGAGTTCGGCCCGGACCCGCTCGGCGTCGTCCGGCGTCGAACCGAGCCGTTTCGGCAGCGCCACCGTCACCATCGAGCCGATCATCGACTCGGGCGTGCTGAACGGGGTGTCCCAGGCGTCGGCGAGGAACTGCCCCGACCACCAGGCCAGCTGATGGTTGTACGACATGACGGCGCCCTCGCCGTACGAGTGCATCAGCTCGATCGCGAACGGTGCGGTCAGATGGGCCGTCGGGTCACGGGTGCCGAGCAGGTCGAACTCGGCGGTGAGCCCGTGGTCGAGGCCCCAGGAGATCACGGTGGGGTGCAGGTGTTCCCGATGCTCCGGTGCCGCCCACAGCACGCCCGAGCTGCGCGGCGTCCACGCCCACTTGTGGAGGTTGCCGGTGTACCAGTCGACGCCCAACGACTCGATGTCGAGCGCGATGTTGCCGGGCACGTGGGCGCCGTCGGCCAACACGAGCGTGCCGTTGCGGTGGCACACCTCGGCGATGTCGCGCAGCGGGAGCACCAGCGCCGAGTTCGCAGCGAGATGGTCGACGACGAGCATCCGGCTGCGCGACCCGAGTCCGGCGGCGATCCGTTCGACGTACTCGTGCGGGTCGGCGCCGGGCCCGGGGAGATCGATCGTCCGGAGCGCGCAACCGTTGGTTCGGGCGGCGTACTCGGCGGCCAGGGTCACGCCGCCGTAGCCGAGCGACGTCACCACGATCTCGTCACCCGTCCGGAACGGGAACGATCGCATCACCGCGTTGGCGCCGGTCGTGATGTTGTCGACGAACAACAGGTCGGCCGGACGGACGCCGACGAACGGAGCGACGGCGGACGCCGCACGTCGGAGCCGTGACGGTTCTTCCGCCTCGCCGGACGTGTCGGCGAGTTCTCGCAGCATGAAGCGGGCCGGGTGGCGCTCGATCTCCTCCATCAGCCGGATCTGTTCGGCGATCACGGCCCTCGGCGGAGCGCCGACCGTGCCGTGGTTGAGGTACGTGAGGTCGGGGTCGAGGTACCACTGGTCACGCAGGGGGCGTCCGAACGTCGTCACGCCGTCGACCCTACGCAACCGGG
>JBPEWX010000399.1:0-1830 GCA_052032235.1 Ilumatobacter sp.
GAGCCTCACCCGTCACCTCTGGCACCCGACCCGGTGACCTGACCCGCGTGAACCGCGTGGACTCGGGGTCAGGTGATGGAGTCGCGGAGTTGGCGCTTCAGGATCTTGCCGCTGGCGTTGCGGGGGAGTTGTTCGTCGACGACGGTGACCACGGTCGGGATCTCGAACTTGGCCAGCCGCTCGGCGAGGAACTGTTGCAGCTCGCCGGCATCGAGCGATTCACCGGGCTTCACCATCACGTGGCAGGCGACCTCTTCGCCGAGCCGCTCGTGCGGCACGCCGTACACCGCTGCCTCGTACACGGCCGGGTGCTCGTAGATCGCGGCCTCGACGTGCGCCGAGTAGATGTTCTCCCCGCCGCGCAGCACCATGTCCTTGGCACGGTCGCTGACGTACACCCAGCCGTCCTCGTCGAGGTGCCCGATGTCGCCCGACCGCAACCACCCGTCGACGATCGTGTCGGCGGTGGCGTCCGGCCGGTTCCAGTAGCCGCGGATCAAGTTCGGACCGCGGAACCAGATCTCGCCCTTCTCGTTCGGCGGCAGCGGGTTGCCCTCGGGATCGGTGACGCGGACCTCCATCGTCGGCACCGGGCGACCGGTCGAGGTCGGTCGTTGCAGGAAGTCGTCGCCGGTGATCTGTGGCCCGTACGCGTTGGTCTCGGTCATGCCGTAGCCGAGCCCGGGTCGACCGTTCGGGAAGTTGTCCTCGATGCGCCGCACCAGTTCGGCGGGCATCGGCGCACCGCCGCCGCCGACCGAGACGAGGCTCGACGTGTCACGCTCGGCGAACGATGGCGCCTCCAGCAGGTCCCAGCTCATCGTCGGCACACCGACGAAGTTCGTCACCCGTTCCTGTTCGATCAGTTCGAGCGCCCGGTCGGGGTCCCACTTGTAGGTCATCACGAGCTTGGCGCCGCTGACGAACGATCCGAGCATGACCGGGACGAGGCCCGTGACGTGGAACAGCGGGACGCACAGCATCATGGCGCTCTGCGCCGGCACGTCGCTCGAGGGCGGTGCCGCCTCGCGTGCGGCGCTGACCGCGGCGCGGGCAGCGAACGACATCAGCGCACTGAGGAGCGCGCGATGCGTCGACACGGCGCCTTTCGGGAAGCCGGTCGTGCCCGACGTGTACAAGATCGTGACGTCGTCGTCAGGGTCGATGTCGACGTCGGGCATCGTGGCGCCGTCGACCAGGAGGTCTTCGAGGCGGGTGGCGCCGTCGCGCTCCCCGCAGCGGACGGTGACGAGTCGGGCCTCGATCTCGCCCGGTGCAGCCGCCTCGATGCGACCGAGCCGTTCCTCGTCGCAGAGGATCACGCTGCATCCCGAATCGTTGACGGCGTAGACGATCTCGTCGGTCACCCACCAGGCGTTGAGGGGGACGGCGATGGCGCCGATCGACGTGATCGCCGTGAACGCGGTGATCCACTCCGGGTAGTTGCGCATCGCGATCCCGACACGATCGCCCTTCGCGACGCCGAGGTCGTGCACCAGCGCGTGGCCGATCCGGCCGGCGTGGTCGAGCACGTCGGGCATCGTCCAGCGTTCGTCCTCGAACACGATGAAGTCGTCGGTGCGGCCTGCAGCCATGGCGAACAGTCCGCGGATGTTCGGCGGGGTGTGGACGAACAGCTTCGTCGGCTGCCCGCGCACCTCCCCGTCGGTGATCTCGAACATCGTGCCCGGCGCGCAGACGGCATCGACCGCCTCATCGAACGTCATCCCCATGCCGCGGTTGTCTAGCAGACCCCACGCGTCCACGGCCGGGTCAGGTGCCAGAGGGAACCGGGTCGGGTGTCGGAGGGAACGGCGACGGAGTCGACGT
>JBPEWX010000004.1:0-5517 GCA_052032235.1 Ilumatobacter sp.
CTCGACGACGGTTCGTTGCTCGACGACCGGATCCCGAACTGTCGGGCGGCGTCGGTCGCATGGGATCCCGACGGTGCCGGCTTCCACTACACCCGTTACCCCGAGGGCGACGAGTACAACCGCACCGTGCACCACCACACGCTCGGTGCCGATTGGCGCGACGACCCCGTGGTGTGGGCCGATCATCCGACGCCGCAGACCTGGCCGAACGTTTCGGCATCGACCGACGGCCGCTACCTGCTGGTCGAGGCCATGGTGGGGTGGAGCCGCACCGACCTGCACCTCCTCGACCGCCGCTCCGGCCGCTGGACGGGCGTCCAGGTCGGCATCGATGCAGTGACCGACCTGTCGTTCGACGGCGACCGGCTGATCGGCACCACCACGCTCGACGCACCACGAGGGCGCGTGATCGCCGTGCCGCTCGACGACGTCGGCGACTGGACGACCCTCGTCGCCGAGCGCGACGTGGTGCTCGATCAGCTCGTCCCCACCTCCGACGGGTTCGTGCTCTCGACCTCGTCCACCGGGATCGGGGCCGTCGAGCGGTGCGACCGCGACGGCCGATCCGTCGTCGTCGATGGCATCGGGGTGTCGACGGTGGTGCAGCTCACCGCCGACCGCGAATCCGGCACCGAGCTCGCGATCGTCACCGGCTTCGACGCTCCGGCGACGATCCATCGGATCGACGGTGCGACGGCGCACGAGATCTACCCCGATCGCGACGGCGACATCGTGCCGGAACTCAGTGTCCGTCACGTCGAGTATCCGTCACCCGACGGGACGTCGATCGGCCTGTTCCTCGTCCACCGCGCCGACGTCGTCCCCGGGCCGGACACACCGACCATCCTCAATGGCTACGGCGGATTCGCGATCACCGAGTCGCCGGTGTGGTCGCCCACGATCGCCGCCTGGTGCGCGCGGGGTGGCCTGTATGCGATCGCCGGTCTGCGCGGTGGGTTCGAACACGGCGAGGAGTGGCACAGCGCCGGCAAACGGGCGAACAAGCAGAACGTGTTCGACGACTTCCACGCGGCAGCCGACTGGCTCGTCGACGAAGGCCTGACCACCCGTGACCGGCTCGCCATCGCCGGTGGCTCGAACGGCGGGCTCCTGATGGGAGCGGCGATCACGCAGCGCCCCGACCTGTGCCGTGCCGTGTGGTGTGCCGTCCCACTGCTCGACATGGTCCGGTTCCCGAACTTCCTGATCGCACGGCTCTGGACCGACGAGTACGGCGACCCCGATGTCGCCGAGGAGTTCGAGTGGTTGTGGAGCTACTCGCCCTACCACCGGGTCGCCGAAGGGGTCGACTACCCGGCGGTGTTGTTCACGACAGCCGAGGGAGACACACGCGTCGATCCGTTGCACGCCCGCAAGATGGCCGCTGCGCTGCAACACGCGACCGCTGCCACGGCCGGCGCCGGCGCGCGTCCGATCCTGTTCCATCAAGAAGGGCGCGCCGGCCACGGTGTCGGCAAGCCGGTCGGCAAACGCGCCGACGAGCAGGCGGACGTGTTGGCGTTCTTCTCCTGGCAGCTCGGGCTGTGACTCGCCTCGCGACCGTCCGGATTCCGGCCGCCCCGGAACGCTGGGCGGCACTCGGGTTCGACACCACGGGTGGCGTCGCCGCACTCGCCAACGGCGCGATCGAGTTCGCCGGCGACCGTCCCGGGTCGAGCGCGCTCGGTGTCACCGGACTCGAACGCGCCTGCACCGTCGACGGCCTCGACGTCGGTCCGGCGAGCGCCCACCCGGCAACCCCCCATCCCAACGGTGCGCGAGCGATCGATCACGTGGTGGTGATGACCGACTCCCTCGACCGCACGTCGCAGGCAGTCGAGTCGTCGCTCGGGCTCGAACGCCGACGTCGACGCGAGACGGAGACGGTTCGACAGGCGTTCCACCGATTCGCCGACCCGATCGACGCACCGGCGGGCGAGCGCGGGTGCATCATCGAGCTGGTCGAGAACCAGCGCGTGATCGCACCCGAGTTCTGGGGTCTGGTCGTGATCGTCGACGATCTCGACGCGCTCCACGAGTCCCATCCCGATCTCGTCGCACGGCCGAAACCCGCCGTGCAACCGGGCCGTCGGATCGCCACCGCTCGTCGGGAAGCCGATCTCGGCACGGCCGTGGCCTTCATGACGCCGTGACGCCCGCCCCGGTGCAGCGCCCCGTCGCCGTCGCTCAGTCGTCGTCGCCGGTCAGGTAGGTCCGGCCCTCGTCGCAGTCGCCCGAGAGCGGGCACCACCGGCACGACACGCCCGGTCGCTTGACCGGTTCGCGCCCTTCGACCCGGAGTTCGATCTCGGCGTTGATGGCGTCGAGCGTGCGGCGGGTCGCGGTGAGGAGGAGCCGTTCGTTGACGTCTTCGACGACCGGTTCGCCCGAGTCGAGGTAGAACGACGCCAGCTTGCGTGGCGGCACGCCCGTGCGGAGCGTCTCGACGAGCGCGTAGAACCGGAGATCTTCACGATGCTTCGGGGAGACCCACCCGGTCTTCAGGTCGATGATGACCTTCCGGCTCTCGGCGCCGGACGGCCGCCCGATCGCCAGGTCGACCTTGCCGGAGAGCACGATCGGCCCGTCGTTCGGCCACCGCACCGACGACTCGGTGGTGGGTGCTGCCCGTCGGTCGAGGGGCGGGAAGCATTCGGCGAACTTGATCACCTTGTCGACCGCGAAGCCGGCGAGGTCGGCGCGATCGGCCTCGCCGAGCTGTTCGATCCAGTCGCCCAACGACGAATCGTCGTCGGAGAGGCGGACGATCGCCTCGTCGACGAGATCGGCCGGCACCGGATCGCCCCGCCAGTTGACGCTGAGCTGGATCGCCCGGTGGGCGACCTGACCGCCGGCGACGGCGGGCGACCAGCTGAAATCGTCGGGTTGCACGTGCTGCATCTCGCACCCGAGGACGCTCGTCACCTTGTGCTTGCTCAGGAAGAGGGTGACGTCGCCCAACCGCTCGTGGAACTGTTCGAACGCCTCGTCGACGTCTCGGCGGAGCTCGGCGATGAACCCCTGGTCGAACACGATCGGGTCGGGGGAGCGCCGGAGCAGCGCCAGCGTCTTGTTCTGGAGCGGCGTGAGCTCGATCGGTGTCGCGGGGGGTCGCTCCTGCTCGTCGGTCATCGGTCCCGACCTTAACGACGGGGCGTCGCGGTCGTCGGGGAAGGTCGGGCGGGCGACGGCGCGAAACCCCGTGACACCCCTTCGGCATGATGGAACCATGCCGTCCGCCCCTCGACCCGCCGGTCCCACGTCCGCCGACTTCGCCGCCGCCGCGCGCCTGTTGTCGGCCGAGGCACGCCGGATGGGCCTGGTCGGGCCGAGTTTCCGGTGCCCGCCCCGCCTGGTCGGGGTCGACCGGACCATCCGCCGCCGCGGCGAGGGCGCCATCGTGTCCGTGCGCCTGCGTGGTCGCCCGTGGCCGGCGGTCGTCGCCGACATGATCGAAGGTGTCGTCGTCGCGAACCGGCTCGATCCGCCGCGGTCCGACCGCTTGCGCGCCGAGTTGTGGGAGCGCACCGAGGCCGCCACCGGCCTCGGCGAACCCGAACGGCGTGTCGCCTGAGCGAGTTTCTTCCGATCGGCGCTCAAGTCGCCCCGATGGGCGACCGATGCACCATTCGCAGGCTTTCGAGACGGAAGGATCCGCTTGCAATGCGATTGAGTGCAGAACCGAACTCGGCGATGATGGGAGCCGCGAGCCTGTCCACCGGCTACGGCGCCGCCGCGTCGTCGGGCGCCCCGGTCGAGATCACCGCTCGATCCGTTGCGGGCCTGCGATCCATGCGTCACGAACTCGAGCGGACCATGACGTCCGCTCGGTGGTTGCGGAGCGAGATCGCCGACGCCCAGCTGGTCCTCGCCGAACTGGCGACGAACGCCTTCACCCACGACGGCGCGCCCGAGTTCTCGGCCGTCGTCACCTGCTCGAACCGGCAGCTCGAGATCACGACGTTCCATCGCGGACGTGTGCTGCCGCCGTCGCCGCCGGTGCCGCCGGCCGACGACGGAACGCCCGGTGGCCGCGGCCTGATCATCGTCGACCAGATCGTGAGCGAACGGCTCGTGTCCAACCGGGCCGGCACCACCTCGACCTACGTGCGGTTGACCCGCTGATCGTGGAGCCGGGTCGTGAACGACACCACACAGCGAGGCGCTGTGCTGGTGCCGACCACGGCTCGTAACACTGTCATCAAGGGTTCCGCAAGGTCCCCCGAATCCGGTTTCGCGCCGGTGCATCTTGGGAAGAAGCGTCTCCACAACGCACCAGGGATCCCAGGCGGAAAGAAGCAACCATGACGACCACCACCCCCCAGCCCGAACCGACCGACGCGGCGCGAGCCGTCGCCGCGCTCGACGACGACGCACCGATCGTCGAGGGGCGCGCCCCGCTGTCCGAGGCCGAGATCGACCGGCTGCGTCACGAGCTGTACCGCCTGGTGAGCGACACCCGGCCGACCGTCGCGGTCGAGCCGATCGTCCACATCCAGTCGCGAACGCGAGTCGGTGGTGAGGCACTCGCACGTTTCCCGGGTTCCGCGTCGACGCAGGAGTGGTTCAACACTGCTGACGCGCTCGGACTGAAGACCGAGCTCGAGATGCGGATCATCGAAGAGGTCGTGCGCAACACCTCGGTCGGTCGTGGTTTCATCAGCGTCAACGTGTCACCCGACACGCTCCTCGATCCGCGGTGCCTGCCGCTGCTCTCGAGCGCCGACGGTGCCGAGCTCGTCGTGGAGATGACCGACCACGAGTCGGTGCCCAGCCTGTCGTTGCTGCGCCCCCACCTCGACGCGATCCGCGACGCCGGGGTCCGCGTCGCGGTGCACGTGTCGTCGTTCGGCACCGAGATCACTCGTCTGCTCATGCTGACGAACCCCGACGTCGTCAAGCTCGACCCGCCGCTCAGCGCCGCGATCGTCGCCGGAGGCCATCAGACTGCGGCGGCGCGGAACTTCTTCTCGTACTGCCGCCGCCACGGCGTGTTCATCGTGGCCGTCGGCGTCGGTGACGACGACCTCGCGAAGCTGCACGACGCGGGCGCCGATGCGGTGCAGGGCCGCTCGCTCAGCATCGGCTGAGACCCCGCTGGTGCACGTGCACCAGGCGTCTGGTACATCTGCATGAGGCCAGCTCAGCGCAGGTGCAAGGTTCGATCAAGACCAGGCGAAATCGGGTTTGAAACGGTCAAGACCCGCACGTCATCGCCGATGAAGAAGTATCGCCACTTCGACTTCGCCCATCGACGCGGCTGAGAGCCTGACCACCAATCGGCTCGGCAGTACCGACGTCGCCACCCTGCGCACCGACGCTCTCGTCGTCTGTGGTGTGCTCATCGGGTACTACGTGGGTGCCGTCGCGGCGTATGAGATGTTGGAGGCGTCGACGCTCGGCGCCGTGTTCTTCCCGCCGGCGGGCATCACCCTGGCGGCTCTGGTTTCCAGCCCGACCCGACGCTGGGCGCCGATTCTGATCGCCGTCGCGATCGCGGAGTGTTTCGTCAACGTC
>JBPEWX010000040.1:0-3872 GCA_052032235.1 Ilumatobacter sp.
GGTCGTGGTGCGCTCGCCGGCCACCCACCGGCGGGCACGTCAGGGGAGAACTACGCCTCCTCGACGACGAAGGCGGTCACCATGCCGAACATGCCGTCGTCACGCTCGGCGTGGGTGAGGATGTGGCAGTGCCACGCCCACACGCCTGGGTCGGTCAGCTTGTAGAGCACCGTGTAGCGCTCACCCGGCGCCACGTTCACGGTGTCGCTCGGCACCGGCACGAGCAGCTCCTTGCCGTCCTTGGCGATGATCCAGCCGAGGGGCTGGTGGAGGTGCATCGGGTGCGCCTGCAGGCCCTCGTTCTGGTAGTGGACCATGATCGTGTCGCCGACCTTGCCCGAGTAGATCTCGGTCGCCGGGAAGCTCTTGCCGTTGAGCGTCAGGCCGATCACGCCGGCGTCGTTGAGCACCATCTGGAGTTCCTGATCCGGCTCGGCGGCGAAGCCCTGATCGATCAGGACGTCGGGGGTCTGCATCTGGCCGACGGTGAAGGCGCCGAACAGACCGTCGAGCACCTGACTGGCGCCGTTGTGGCTGTGGTAGATCCCGACGGCGGGCTCGAGCGCCTCGAACTCGTAGACGAACTCGTCGCCGGGGGCGACCGCGTCCTGGGTGAACGGCGGCACGCCGTCCATCGCGTTCGGCACCCGGACGCCGTGCCAGTGGATGACGGTCGGGGCGGGCAGCTCGTTCTTCAGGATGACTCGCACCATGTCGCCGACCTCGACGTGGATCTCCGGTGCGGGGACGGTGCCGTTGTAGGTGTACGCCTCGACGATCTTGCCGGGCTCGATCTCCCAGTCGGCGAGCATCGCGGTGACCTCGAACTCCTTGTACCCGTCGTCCGACATCGTGTACTCCATCATCTGGCCGCCGAACTCGGTCTTGGCCTCCTCGACGAAGCGCATCGCCCGGCTGTCCATGGCTTCCTGCATCTCCTGCCAGGTGTCGAAGCCGTGGAAGTGGTCGATCTCACCGTCGGACGCCCCTGCTCCGGTGTACGCACCCGGCTCGGCGTTCATGATGATGTGGAGGTTGCCGTTCATGCCGGCTTCGTTGTGGCCCGGGATCTCGCAGATCATCGGGTAGACACCGACACCGAGCTCACCGAGCTCGAGGTCCTGGGTCTCGCCCGGCTGCAGGTCGCGCGACTTCGAACCGAGCAGCTGCAGGTTGTGCACCTGTGAGTCGGTGTTCGTGATGCGCAGGGTCACCTCACCCGGCGGCGCCATGATGTGCTGCGGGCTCAGCTTGAGCGCACCCAGCTCCATCTCGATGATGGACGCAGCGCCGGTGCCGGAGCCGCCACCTTCGCCGGCGGCTTCCTCGGTCGAGCCGGCGCGGCCCAACGCGAAGAATCCGAGGAACAGGGCGGCGAGCGCCACGAAAATCGCTGTCCAGTTCAGGAACGAACGGTCGTCAGAGGTCATAGCGAGCAATCCTGGTAGCCCGCTGAGGACCCCTCGTAGGGACCCCTGATCCGTGGCGATGGGACCAAAGTCCCGAAAATCGTCGTGAGCTGGGAACTCGCGACCCGTTCGAACCGACCTTGGTCGACCAGCGGGCCGGAACGGGTCAGCTGCGTCGGGTCAGAACGGGACGGGTCAGAACGGCACGGTCCAGCGCAGTTCGGCGCCCGGGGTACCGTTCCGCCGCCGCAGGGTGCACGTCCCGCCGAATCCCGCCGCACGCGAGTGCAGGTTCTTCAGCCCGTGGCCGGCCTGCACCGATGCCTCATCGGCGGGCGGGCCGACCCCGTCGTCGACCACCGTCATCACGACGCTGCCGGCGTCGACCGTGACCAACACCGCCGCTTCGGACGCCTTGGCGTGTCGGGCCACGTTGCCGAGGGCCTCGCGCATCGAGGCGATCATCTCGGTGCGCACCTCGTTCGTCAGGACCGAATCGACCGGGCCTTCGAGCCGCAACGCCGGGGTGAACCCGAGAACCCGACTGGCCTGGGCGACGACGTCGGCCAGCTCCTGCCCGAGGGCACCACGGGCGCCTGCGGTGCCGAGCGTGAAGACGATGGTGCGCACTTCGGAGATGATCCGGTCGACGTCTTCGACCACCGCATGGAGCTTGTCGGCGACCGAATCGGGGGCGCCGGCTCCGATCGCTTGCACCGTCAACCCCATGCCGTACAGGTGCTGCAGGACCACGTCGTGCAGGTCGCGACCGATCCGCTCACGTTCTTCGACCAGGGCCAGCTGTTCGTGGGCGACCGACAACCGCCGCTGGGCTTCCTGCCGGTCGGACACGTCGCGCACCGCCGTGATCACGAACCGGCCGTTGTGTTCGAACGGGCTCAGGGAGATCTCGACCGGCACCTCGCGCCCGTCGGCGTGCTGCAGTGCCAGCTCGAGTCCGGCACCCATCGGCCGCTGTGTGGGCTCGCTCATGTATCTCGCGCGCAGAGCGTCGTGCTGCCCGCGGAGCGGCGACGGCACCAGTTCGTCGACCGATCGACCTTCGAGGTCGGGGTAGCCGGACATCCCGAGCATGGCGCGGTTGGCGTAGACGACCGTGCCGGCCTCGTCGACGATCAGCACCCCGTCCGGGGCACGCTCGACGGCGTGGAGCAGCATCGCGGTATCAGGTGCGGCGGACACGTCGCACACTGTACGTGGCGGCCGGTTCGACACCGGAAAACCACGCTGCGCGGGCCTCGTGGGCCGAAGGTCCCTTGTGATCGCACGAATCGCGTGATCGACTGTGGCGCATGGGAACGGAGATTCGCGCATTCCTCATGGACGACCATGAAGTGGTTCGTCAGGGCGTTCGCGCCCTGCTCGAGTCGAGTGGAGAGATCGAGGTCGTCGGTGAGGCGTCCAACGCCGCGGAGGCGTTGGCGCGCATCCCGGCCCTGCAACCCGACGTCGCCGTCCTCGACGTGCGGGTCCCCGACGGCAACGGCATCGAGGTCTGCCGCGAGATCCGCAGCTCGGTCGGCACCAACTGCCTGATGCTCACCTCGTACAGCGACGACGAGGCCCTCTTCGAGGCGATCATGGCCGGCGCCTCCGGCTACATGCTGAAGCAGATCCGGGGCAAGGAGCTGCTCGACGCCGTCAAGCGGGTCGCCGCCGGCGAGTCGCTGCTCGACCCGGCGATCACCGGACGCGTCCTCCAGCGCCTCCGCACGCCGTCCGAGGAGGACGAGCGCCTCTCGCGGCTCACGCCGCAGGAGCGCCGCATCCTCCACTACATCGCCGACGGCATGACGAACCGTCAGATCGCCTCCGAGATGTACCTCGCCGAGAAGACGATCAAGAACTACGTGTCGAACATGCTCGGCAAGCTCGGCATGGAGCGCCGCACCGAAGCCGCCGTGTTCGCCACCAAGCTCGAACTCACCGGTCATCCGATCGAGGGCTGACCGCTCCGTCGCGGTCGGTCACCCTGCCCGCCGGACCGTTCCCCGGTCGGTAGGGTGACCGGCCGATGGATCGACCGGTGTACATCGCCCTCGAGGGCTCGGAGGGCTGCGGCAAGAGCACCCAGTCACGCCGTCTCGCCGACGCGCTCGGCGCCACCCTCACCCGTGAAACCGGCGGCACGGCCGTCGGGCAGCGCCTCCGAGCGATCCTCCACGACACCGACGTCACCGATCTCGACGACCGCGCCGAGGCCCTGATCGTCGCAGCCGACCGGGCCCAGCACATCGCCCAGGTCGTCCGCCCGTCGCTCGACGCCGGCACCCCGGTCGTCAGCGATCGAAGTGTGTATTCGACCCTCGCCTATCAGGGGTACGGACGTGGACTCGACGTCGACGAACTCCGCCGCCTGAACGAGTGGGCGATCGGTGACACGACCCCCGACCTCGTGATCCTCCTCCGGGTGCCCGACGACGTCGCCCGCAGGCGCATGGA
>JBPEWX010000400.1:0-7040 GCA_052032235.1 Ilumatobacter sp.
CGGCACCCGGAACCTGACGGTGGGGTCGTCGATCGACCGCACCGGGTCGTCGAGCCACTCGACGGGATCGGTCTCGACATCGCACTCGTCGCCGATGGTGTCGGACAGGCCAGCGACGCACCGTTGGCGCCACGTCACGTCGGCCCGGCTCGTGAGATCGACCTCACCGTGGAGGGTGACCACGGCGGGGCCGACGGTGCCGTCGGCTCGCCGGACGGGCGAGATGACCGAGACGTCGGGGCCGGCCGACACGGTCGCCTCGGCGCCGGGATCGAGCGGGTAGCGGAAGCCGTCGCGCACGCCGCTCGTGTGGCGCTGTCCGGGGGCATCGGTCCACGCCCAGAGTTCGGCGCCCGGTGCCGGGTCGCCGATCAGCTCCAACGCCAGGGTGATCGTCGACGACCGCCCAGGGTCGAGCGTCTCGCCCCGAGCGCACACCGTGGTTCCGTAGGCGACGCCGAGATCGGTCATCGTGCAGGTCCAGCCGTCACCGGACGCACCGACCAGATCGGCACCGGGCGGGGTCTCGACCACGACGAACTGTTCCGATGCGGCGGCACCACCCTCATTGGCGATCGCCATCGAGATCTCGGTGGTCAGGCCCGGCCGCGGTCGTTCTGCGGCGTCGAAGGCGACGCTGAGCACCGGGCCGTCGGCCACGGTCACGAGGTGCGCGTCGACGGTGTGATCGTCGCTGATGTCGTCGTCGCCGGTGGTGGCACTGATCGAGATCGTCGAGGTGCCCGGACCAGAAGGCGCGAGCGTGAGCGGGAAGTCGAGGTGCTCACCGGGTTGGAGGTCGTCGCGCAGCACGTGGAGGCATCGGATGGTGCCACCGGGGGAAACCGGTCCGGTGTCGCAGTCCCAGGATGGGTCGATGGTCGCGACGTCGTCGCCGTCACGGAACTCGATCTCGGCTGCGACAACGCTGTTGGCCGGGGCGTAGCGGCTCCCGGCGTTGGCGATCGTGATGACGAGGTCTCGGGGCTCGAACGCGCTGAACTCGATCTGTCCGCTGCGATCGCTCGGTGCGCCGTCGGCGCGAGCGACCGACGGGACGAGTTCCGTCGCCGTCGGGGTGGCGATGACGAACGAGGCCGTCATCACACCGGCGTCGGTGTCGGTGGCGCCGTCGACCGAGGCAGCGAACACGACGTCGGCGACGCCCTCGGCAGCGTCGGTCGTGACGTCGATCGGCACGACGAGGTCGATCTCCTCGCCGGCGGGGAGCGGCCCGTCGTGATCGAGGCGGCAGCTCGTGTCGTCGCAGCTCCACGGTAGATCACCGGTTGCCGCCGGCCAGTCGAGTTCGACGCCGTCGGGTGCGGTCGCGGTGACGGCGAGCTCACCGTCGAGATCGCCGGTTCCGGTCGGTGTGACGGCGACGGTGACCGACTGTGATGCCGGGGCGAGCAGTGTGGACGATCGGAACCTTGCGGTGACCGACACCGTGTCGGTGACGTCGTCGACGACCTCGATCTCGTGACGATGCGACGTGTCGACCTCGCCACCGTCCGACGTCGATGTCGCGTCGATGTCGATCGCGATCTCGGCATCGCCCTCGTCGAGGTCGGGCGCGACGTGGCTGATCGTGATCGGCGGGAGGAACTCGTACGGGGCGATCGTTCCGGTCCTGCGACAGGTTCCGTCGGCGCACGACCAGCCGTCGCCCGACGCGGTCGTGGGTTCCGTGAGGTCGAGGCCGGACAGGACGACTTCGGCGCCGTCCATCGGTTCGTCGCCGAGGCTCGTCACGGTCACGATCGTCTCGATCGGGGCACCTTCGGCGACGAGTTCGACGCCGGTCACGGTCAGACCGAGGGCGGGCGACTCGAGCGGTGATGCGTCGTCCGGCCGATCGAGCGGCACCGAGATCGGCTCGAGGTCGTCGAATGTGGCCGTGACGCTCGAACCGGGTTCAGCGGTCTCGGGTTCCGACAACACCACGAGGACGGGAACGATGTCGGCACCACCCACGGGCGCGACGTCGCCACCGGCGGTCACGTACCGACACGTGGCGTCGGCGCAGCTCCAGCCACGCCCGTCGGGCGAGCGATCGGGCGACGGCTCGGCACCGACCACCGTCGTGCCCGACGGCAGGTCCGCGATCGAGATGGTGAGGGGTGCGGGAGCCCGGCCGCCGGCGAGGAAGCCGCCCGACAGCACCGTCGTGGCACCGTCGCGGACGCCCGTCGAGGATGCGAGCAATCCGACCGGTTCGGTGGCCATCGGTTGCTCTGCGGTGAGCAGCGTCTCGAACTCGTCGAGGTCGAGCCCGAGGTCGCCGTCGTCGCCGACCGGCACGTCGGTCGTGGGCGGCGGCTCGTCGGGTGCGGCGTGCGCTGTTGTCGGCGCGACCGTCACCGCCGCGCCCGTTCCCATCACCACGACGAGCGCCGTGCAGGCGCGCGCCCTCCACCATCGTTTCATCTGAACCGCCGCGTTCACATCACCCACCGTAGATGGATCGGCACACACCGAGGCGCCACTTGAGCAGATTTCCGACGAATCGGCTCGAGGAACGGTTCGGGATCCCCGCCCGGCGCGTCAGCGGATGCCGTCGGGGCGGTACGGCGAACGCAGACCGTCGCGTGAGAAGACGATCTGCCAGAGCTGCAGGTTGCCCGAGCGGAAGCTCCCGGCCGACGACAACAGATAGAAGCGCCACATGCGTCGGAACCGCTCGTCGTACCCTGCGAGGTCACCCCAGGCCGACTCGATGTTGGCGTGCCACGCCATCAGGGTGCGGTCGTAGTCGGCCCCGAAGTTGTGCCAGTCCTGGAGTTGCAGGACTCCCTCCGCCGCCACCGTGATCTGTTTCGCCGACGGCAGCATCGAGTTCGGGAAGATGTACCGCTCGACCCAGGGGTCGGTGGCGCTTCGCGACCGCGAACCGCCGATCGTGTGGAGCAGGGTGAGCCCGTCCGGGTCCCGCAGGAGTCGCCGACACGCCTGCATGTAGGTCCGGTAGTTCCGGACTCCCACGTGCTCGAACATGCCGATCGAGTAGACGCGGTCGAAGGTCTCGTCGACGTCGCGATAGTCCTGCAGCCGGATGTCGACCGGAAGGCCGGCACACCGTTCGCGTGCGAGCGCTGCCTGCTGCTCGGAGATCGTGACGCCGACGAGCTCGCAGCCACGTGTCTCCGCGAAGTAGGCAGCGGCGCCACCCCATCCGCAGCCGATGTCGAGCACGCGCATTCCGGGCTCGAGCGAGAGCTTCGACGCGATCAGGTCGAGCTTGTGCTCCTGTGCCTCGTCGAGCGACGACGCCCGACGCCAGTACGCACAGCTGTAGAGCATGCGGTCGTCGAGCATCCGCCGGTACAGATCGTTGCCGACGTCGTAGTGGCGACGGCCCACCTCACGCGACCGTCGCCGTGTCTGCCGATTGCGAACGCTGGATCCGACCGCCTGAACGGGGGCGAGACGCGTCGAGAGGGTGCCGGCCAGCCCGGTCCCCTGAGCTCGGTCGACCATCTGGTCGATCGACTCGCAGTCCCACCACCCGTCCATGTACGCCTCGCCGAGCCCGAGCGTTCCGGTCGCGAGGACGCGAGCGAACGTTCGGTCGTCGTGCACCTGCACATCCCACGGACGATCGCCGCCGACCTCGATGTCGGCCGCCTCCGCCCATCGTTCGATCAGCCGAGTGGCGTAGGACGCCATGCCCGAACGCTAGTGCGCCCGGGCGAGGCCCTCGGACAGGGTTCAGCCGCCGAACGCCGACGCCGGGAGATCGGTCGTGCCACCGTCGATCGCGTCACAGATCGTGCGAGCCACCGAGACGGGGTCGAGCCCCGCCGGCATCGACGGCGCAACACCGGCGATGGGCCGTTGCGCCAACCCGGTCTCGGTGTGAGGAGGCCGCGCGTCGAGCACACGAACCTTCCGACGCCTCGCCTCGCGGGCGAACGCCTCGTCGAACGACCGAACCGCGGCCTTCGATGCGCCGTATGCCGCCATGCCGGGCAGATTCTGTTCGGCGATGACCCCGGACATGTTGACGAACGTGCCTCCTTCCGCCATCCGGGACAGCGCAGCGCGAGCGAGCATGATCGGGACGAACGTGTTCGTGAGGAACAGTTCCTCCATCGTGTCGATCGAGAGTTCGTCGACGGGGCCGAACGCGACGACGCCGACGGCGTTCACGACGACGTCGACCGTGCCCGTGTGCTCCGCCGCAGCGGTGACCGCTTCGTCGCAGGCGGCCGGCAATCGGAGGTCGAGCGCGAGACGTCGACCATCGACGGGCAGATCGTCGAGCCGGGCCCGATCCCGAGCGACGAGTGTGAGCCGATCACCACGGTCGGCGAGCACCGACGCGATCGCCGAACCCAGACCGCCCGTGGCGCCTGCGACGAGGATCGAGCGGCTCATCGGACACCCACCGCCTCGGACTCGGGCAGACGCGTGGGGATCGTGATGGTGGTCATGCATGGTGCAGCGTCGACACGAGTTCGTGTATTCCGTCGCCGCTACCGTCCGTGGCCATGGGGTTGTACCGCGATCAGGTGTTGCCACGGCTCGTCGATCGGGCGTGTGGCACTCCGGAGCTGCAGCGATGGCGGGCGCGGGTCGCGGCCGGACTCTCCGGCGAGATCGTCGAGATCGGATTCGGGTCCGGGTTGAACCTGCCGGCGTATCCACCGGACGTCACCGCCGTGTACGCCGTCGAGCCGTCGGGGACCGCTCGTCGTCTGGCCGAGGACCGGGTCGCCGAGGCGACGGCGCTCGTCGAGCACGTGGCGCTGCGCGGCGAGTCGATTCCACTGGCCGATGCGAGCTGCGATGGCGCCCTGTCGACGTTCACCCTGTGCACGATCCCCGACGTCGAGGCGGCGCTGGCCGAGATCCTCCGTGTGGTGAAGCCCGGGGGCCGGTTCCATTTCCTCGAGCACGGCGCGGCACCGGACGACGCGGTGGCCAGGTGGCAACGCCGGATCGAGCCGTTCCAGAAGCGGTTCGCCGACGGGTGTCATCTGACGCGCCGGCCGGTCGAACTCGTCGAAGCGGCCGGCTTCGTCGTCGAACGTTCCGAGAGCCGGTACGGCAGTGGCCCGAGGCCGTGGACCTGGTTCACGGAAGGCTTCGCCGTCCGGCCGGGCGGGTGACCTGCACCGATCGAGGCCGTTCGTTGCCGGGCATCGTCGCCGGGTCACCCGAGCGCTGGCTACGGTTCGCCGTCATGTCGCAGCGGGTCGTCTTCGTCGCCGTCGTCGCCACGGTGATCGCCGGGGTGCTCGCGACGATGCCCGGCACCGCCCAGCGGGCCCACGCCACGCCGACGACCGACCTCCTGGTCGGCGACTCGGTGATGGCGGGAATGAGCTCGTCGGCCCGCTCGTCGCTGCCGAACCACGTGTTCGACGCCAAGGTCTGCCGTCGACTGGTGTCGACCAGTTGCAGCTATCGCGGGGTCCGCCCGGCACCGGCGCTCCAGGTGATCCGGGCGTGGAGCGGTGTGACGAACCGGGCGATCGTGGTCGCGGCCGGCTACAACGACGGAGCGATCGCGAGCGCCGTCGACGCCGTGATCGCCGAAGCGCGTCGCCAGGGCGTCCCGCACGTCGTGTGGTCGACGTACCGGATTGCCGGTGGCAACGCCGGGATCTACCGGTCACACAACGCCGTGCTCTGGCAGAAGGCACAGCAGTACCCCGAGCTGACGATCGCCGACTGGGCGTCGTACAGCGCAGGGCGGAGCAGCTGGGTCGCCGCCGACGGGCTCCACCTGACATCGTCGGGAGCACGGGCGATGGCCGGCCTGATCGGGGCCGTCCTGGCCGAGCTGCCACCGCTCGGACCCCCACCGATCGACGCCGGTGCCGATGCGTGCTTCCCGATCTCGGGCACGACGGGGTCGGCAGCGATCGTCAACCTGACGCCCGTCGCTGCGAGCGGCGCCGGACACGGCGTCGTGGTCCCGAGCGACCACGTCGGCGAGGCCGACGCATCGAACGTGAACTATCGACGAGGCACGGCCGACCCGAACGTCGCCGTGGTCCGAGCCGGCACCGACGGCCGAGCCTGCTTCCGGAACAGCGACCACGCGACGGTGCATCTCGTCGCCGACCAACTCGCCGCGATCGAGGGAGCCGCCTTCTCGCCGGCCAGCCCGGCCGGGATGCCGGTCCGCCGTCTCGACACCAGAACGACCGATCGGCGGATTCCCGCCGGCGGGGCTGCCTGCTTCCCGGTCGACGGCGCACCCGGCGACGCCGCGCTGGTGAACCTGACGCCCGTCGGAGCCGACGCCGCGGGCCACGGCGTACTGACGAGCGGAGCGGACGATCCGCCGGTCGACGCGTCCGCGGCGAACTACCGCCCGGGTTCGGTCGACCCGAACCTGGCCGTGGCGCCGATCGGCGACGACGGACGCGTGTGCTTCCACGTCTCGGACGGCGCATCGGTCCACCTCGTCGCCGATCACCTGGGCACGATCGACGGCGACGCCTTCGAACCGGCCGGCGCCGACGGTGTTCCCACCCGGCTGATCGACACGCGCCGGAGCGGGTCGGCGCTGGCGCCGTCGGCGCGCCGTTGCTTCGCCGCCGGCAGCGCCGGCGGTGTCGCCGTGGTCAACCTCACACCGGTGCGGGCGTCGCAGGCCGGACACGGACTGCTCGTCGGCAGCGACGCGACGATCTCCTCGACGTCGTCGCACGTGAACTTCCGGGTGGGTTCGGCCGACCCGAACGTCGCGTTGGCGCCGATCGGGGCCGACGGGCGCGTGTGCTTCGTCAACTCGGAACACGCGACCGTGCACCTGGTCGCCGATCTGATGGGTGTGCTCGACGCTGACATCGTCCGCTGGCCGTCGCCCGACGGGGTCCCGGTTCGTCGGCTCGACACGCGCGCCGGCTGACCGCGGCCGTTTCCCCGTCACCCACTCGGGGTACGGGTGTCGACATGTCGGATCGACCGGTCGAGACGCGTCCGGACCGCGACGCCGGGCCATGGGCCGTGCCACACGTGTTGGAACGCGGGGCGGCGTGGTCGTGGCGGATCGTCGTGGTCGCCGGTGCGCTCGCCGTCGC
>JBPEWX010000401.1:0-2960 GCA_052032235.1 Ilumatobacter sp.
GGCCGAACGGCCACCCCATCGTCGCGTCTCGGGTCCCGTCGAAGCCCGGACGTGCAGCGGATCAGTTGGCGATGCCGCCGCAGAGCACGGGCACGGTTGCCTCGAGGGGAATCGTCTCGCCGAGCGACGAGCTCCGGCTCGCGAACGGGTCGTCGTCGTTGAAGGCGTACGAACCGTTGCCGTCGAAGTCGATGCCGTGCACGACCACTTGCACGGTGCCGGCGTCGGCGAAGGCCGCCGCGTCGTCGAACGTCCGGCTGTACTCGAGGTAGCCGGAGGCATCGGCCACCGGGAACCGGTCGAGGGCGAGGGCACTGGCAGGCGAGGTGTCGCCCGAGGTCGTCAACGACGCCAGGATGCCGCCGTAGAACGGGGCGCCGTCGAGCACGGTGACCACGCCGTCGTCGCCGGCCGCGTCAGGACCCGGGCAGGCGTTGTCGGTTGCATCGCCGGGCACGCCGTGGAGGTGCATCGCGTGGACACCGGGGGTCAGTCCCCAGGCCTCGACCTTCACCTGGACCTTGCCGTTCGGCAACGCCTTGATGCGGGTCTGGCCGGTGGCGCCGCTGTTCGGCACGCTGTCCGCTTGGACGGCGTCCAGCGTGTAGCTGTAGCTGGCGACACGTGCGGACGGGTTGTCGTCGTGCGCTGCTGACGCCGTTCCGGCGCCGAGGCCGAGCGCCGCGAGTGCGGCGACCGCTGCGAGATGCGTCTTCTTCATGAGGGCTCCTTCCCCAGAGGGATTGATGGATGTCGGTTCCCGCCGAACATCCATGGTTCGGAGCCGTCGCCGACCCGGATGGGTCCGATCGTCGACGAGTGCTTCGAGGCGGCGGCCCGGAGGTCCCGGGTGTCAGCCGCGGTAGCCGTGGGTGATGGGCATGCGGCGGTCCTTGCCGAACGCCTTCGGGCTCACCCGCACCCCGGGCGGCGACTGGCGCCGCTTGTACTCGGCGATGTCGACCAGGCGTGTGATGCGGCGCACGAGCGCTTCGTCGTGGCCGAGTTCGATGATCTCCTGCGCCGTACGGTCGTGTTCGACGTACAGCTCGAGGATCGGGTCGAGCACCTCGTACGGGGGCAGCGACTGGTCGTCGCGCTGGTCGGGCCGCAGTTCGGCCGACGGCGGCTTGGTGATCACGTCGGGCGGGATCACGTCTCGGCCCGCCGTACGGTTCACGTACCGGCACAGCTCGTACACGTCGAGCTTGAGGACGTCCTTGATGACGGCGTAGCCGCCCACCGAGTCGCCGTAGATCGTGAAGTAGCCGACGGCGAGCTCGCTCTTGTTGCCGGTCGTGAGCACCATCCAGCCCATCTCGTTCGACAGTGCCATCAGGATCTGCCCGCGGCATCGCGACTGGATGTTCTCGTAGGTCAGGCCCGGCTCACGGCCCTCGAACGACGGGGCGAGCATGTCGAGGTACGCCTGGAACGCCGGCTCGATCGAGATCGTCCGGTAATCGATGCCGAGGTTCTCGGCGAGGAGCTGGGCGTCGCTCTTGGAGTGATCGGACGAGTAGCGCGACGGCATCGACACACCGTGGACGTGCTCGGGGCCGAGGGCGTCGGCGGCGACGCAGGCCACGATCGTCGAGTCGATGCCGCCCGAGAGGCCGATCACGACGTCGGTGAAGCCGTTCTTGCGGAGGTAGTCGCGCGTGCCGAGCACGAGCGCGTCGTACAGCTCGCGGTGCGGATCGAGCTCGTCGGCGATCGGCGACTCCACCACGAGGTCGCGGGTGCGTGGCTCGGTCGAGATCGGCACGACCGGAAGTGGCGCGTCGGTCGCCTTGCCGCGCGGGTCGAGGAGTCGAGACCGGTAGACGGGTGGGATCGAGACGTCGACGATCATCACGTCCTCGACGAACTGCGGCGCACGGGCGATCAGCTGACCCTCACCGTCGACCACGAACGAACCGCCGTCGAACACCAGCTCGTCCTGTCCGCCCACCTGGTTCACATAGACGATCGGGGTGTGCGCGTCCTGGGCGCGCGTCGCCACCATCCGCTCGCGTCCGGTGTCCTTCTCCCAGTGGTACGGCGATCCGTTGATGTTGACGCTCAGCTCGGCGCCACCGGCGGCCTGGGTGGCGAGCGGACCGAACGGCGACCAGATGTCCTCGCACACGGTGACGCCGACCTTGACCCCGCCGATCTCGTACAACTCGAGCGGGTCGTTCTCGGTGCCGGGCGTGAAGTAGCGCTGCTCGTCGAACACCGAATAGTTCGGGAGCATCCGCTTGCGGTACGTGCCGACGATCTCGCCCCGGACGCACACGGCGATGGCGTTGTAGAGATCGCGGTCGCTGTCGACGAAGCCGACGATCGCCGTGCACTCCTTCGTGTGGGCGGCGAACGACTCGAGCGCCGCCCGGTTGTCGGCGACGAAACCCGGCTTCAGGACGAGATCCTCGGGCGGGTACCCGGTGATCGACAGCTCGGGATAGGCGACGAGGTCGCACCCGGCCTCGTCCGCCTGGTCGTAGGCCTCCATCAGCTTCTTCAGGTTGCCGTCGAGATCACCGACCGTCGGGTTGAGCTGAGCGAGCGCGACACGCAACACCGTCATGTGGCCAGGGTACTGCGGCGGTCGACGCCCGATCCCGGTCCGAAAGCCTTTCGGAAGATGGCGGTACGACGATGGCGCCGTGCTCACCCACCCCGACCACCGCATCCCGTTCACGGCCGATTCGCGCCCCGTTCGTACCGTCGCCGCCATGGCAGGGACCTCGACCACCACCTCGACTCGTCGGCGCGCGATCGCCGTTGCCGTCGCGACCGTCGCATCGTCGGTCGTGGCCGTCGTCGCCGGCGCGTCGCCTGCGGCGGCTGTCGAACAGCCGCCGACGCCCGAACTCGTCGGCGACATCAACCAACTCGGCCTCGGGAGTGCACCGGAGGACTTCGTCCGGCTCGGTGATCTGATCCTGTTCCGAGCCTCGACCGCGAGGACCGGT
>JBPEWX010000402.1:0-2208 GCA_052032235.1 Ilumatobacter sp.
GAGCCAGGAGACGTACCGGACCGGGAGCGGCTGATCGAGATAGAACTCTTCCTCGGCCGCCTCGACGTCGGCCAACTGGCTCGGCTCGGGGCCGTTCTGGACGAACTGGCCGGGTACGACACCGCCGACGATGGTGATGGTGGTGCCCGTCTCGTCGACGGCGTCCATGCCCGCGATCGTGTCGGCCCGCTTGGGCAGGGTGTCGCCGGTGACGACGAGGACGGCCTCGCCGTGATCGAGGGTGTCGACCCCCTCGACGATCGTGTAGGAGCCCGACGGGATGTCGCCCTGGGTCCGCAGGGCATACCCGTCGGCCTGTGCGGTGCCCTGGAGATCCTTTGCCCCGGACACCGGTCCGAGGATGTTGAACAACGGGTCGCCGAGGACGTTCATCGCGCCGAACGTCAGCATGCTGACGGCCAGCAGCAGCAGAACGGCCATACCCGCGCGTTGCAGCCAGTAGTTCATCTCACCTCAATCGGCCGGTGCGGGCCCCACGACGGGACCCGCACCGGCAATCGTCATCGTTGCAGAACGGACCCGGTCACTCCATCCAGATGGAGCTGAACCAGTTGGCGCCGTTCGACGAGCACTTCAGCGTGACCTCGGGGTCGCCCGGGGCGGTGCGGTTGCAGATGCCCTTGACGTTCTCGGCGAACGCGTTGTCCCAGAGGGTGTGGTTGAAGAAGACGTACAGGTAGTCCTGGTTGATCTTCTCGGTCAGCTGGTTCCAGAGCGGGACCTGATCGTCGGGGTTCGGCGTCGCCATGATCTCGAGGATGATCGCGTCGCGTTCCTCGTCGCAGAACCGCGGCCAGTTGAGCGAGATGCCGCCGATGTTGCGGCACATCAACCAGACTCGGTCGTCGGCCGGGTTGGTCGCCCCGAACTGACGCCACGTGTTCACGTTGTACTGGCCGAACGCCGTCTGGCTGACGTGCTCGTCCTGGAGCAGCTCGTCGAACGTGACGTTGAAGCCGGCCTCGGTCCACGACTCGTTCAACAGCTCCGCGATACGGGTCTGGACGGTCGAGGGACCCGACCACTGCAGCTCGATGTTGATCTTGCCGTCGGTGCACGCCGGCGTGCCGAGCACGGTGTTCTCGTCACCGGCACGCTCACCGCAGTACTCGGCGACGAGCGCCTTGGCACCCTCGATGTCGTCGTGTTCCTGCACCACGTCCGGGTTGTAGAACGGGCTGTCGGGCGTGAACATCTGCTCGGCCGGACGGTTGACGCCCAGGGCGATCAGCTCGTTGTAGAGGTCGACCGGGGTGGCCAGCGTGAGTGCCTTGCGGGCACGGATGTCGTCGAACGGGGCGCTCGCCGTGTTCATCATCGCGAACGACTCCTCGCTCGCGTCGTTGAGCACGTTCTGGATCGAGCCGTCCTCGGTCAGGTCGAGCACCGACGCCTGGTTGGTCGTCTGGAGGGCGTCGAGCTCGCCGCCGAACAGCAGCTCGGTGCGCGAGTCGGGGTCGGGCACGGGCAGGAACTCGACGGCGTCGAGGTAGACCTCACCGTTCCACCAGTTGTCGTTGCGCACGAAGCGGGTCACCGAATCCTCGCTGCGGCTCTCGAACACGAACGGGCCGGTCCCGACCGGCGCCTGGTTGAGCGAACCGTCGGCGAGTGCCGCCTCGAGCCACGTCGGCGACGCCATCAGGCCGAGCTGGCCGGTGAGCGCCGTCGGGAAGTTGGCGTTCGGGTCGAGCATCGTGAAGGTGACCGTGAGATCGTCGACGACCGTCGTGGCGCCTTCTTCGGGGAAGTACGGCTTCACCGCGAGACCCACGAGCGGGTGGGCGCGCTGGGCCTCGAAGTTGACGACGACCGCTTCGGCGTTCAGCGGCGTGCCGTCGTGGAAGGTGATGCCCTCACGCAGCTTGACGGTCCACTGGGTGAAGTCCTCGTTCGGGGTGAACGATTCGGCCAGGTACGGCACCCAGTCGCCGTCGGTCGTGCTCGCCGCGAGCGTGTCGAACACGGCGAACGACATCGTGATGCCGGGCGCCGACAAGCTGGACGCCGTCGGGTTCAGACCGTTGACGTCGGCTTCGAGGCCGTAGCGGAGCGTGCCGCCCATGACCGGGTCGGTGTTCTCCTCCTCGGCGATCGTGATGTCGATCGCTTCCTCGCGATCCTCGCCGGACTCCTCGACGGCCTCGGCCGCGTCAGCGGGCTCGTCGGCGCCGCTGTCGTCGGAGC
>JBPEWX010000403.1:0-1768 GCA_052032235.1 Ilumatobacter sp.
GACGCCGCGCACGCCGCCAGGGAGACCTGGGGTGCGACCAGCCCGACCGAACGGTCGAACGTGCTGCTCCGCATCGCCGACAGGATCGAGCAGAACCTCGAGATGCTCGCCGTCGTCGAGACCTGGGAGAACGGCAAGCCGGTGCGGGAGACGCTGGCGGCCGACCTGCCCTTGGCCGTCGACCACTTCCGGTACTTCGCAGGGGTGCTCCGGGCGCAGGAGGGCGGCATCTCGCCGATCGACGCGGACACCGTCGCCTACCACTTCCACGAGCCGCTCGGCGTCGTCGCCCAGATCATCCCGTGGAACTTCCCGATCCTCATGGCGGCGTGGAAGCTGGCCCCGGCGTTGGCGGCCGGCAACTGTGTCGTGCTGAAGCCGGCGGAGCAGACGCCGGTGTCGATCCTGATCGTCGCCGAACTCATCCAGGACCTGCTGCCCGACGGCGTGCTGAACATCGTCAACGGGTTCGGTGTTGAGGCGGGCAAGCCGCTCGCCTCGTCGAACCGCGTGGCCAAGGTCGCGTTCACGGGCGAGACCACGACCGGCCGGTTGATCATGCAGTACGCCTCCGAGAACATCATCCCGGTCACCCTCGAGCTGGGCGGCAAGAGCCCGAACATCTTCATGGCCGACGTGATGGACGCCGACGACGAGTTCCTCGACAAGGCGATCGAGGGGTTCGTCATGTTCGCGCTGAACCAGGGCGAGGTCTGCACGTGCCCGAGCCGTGCGCTGATCGACGAGTCGATCTACGACGCGTTCATGGAAAAGGTGCTCGAGCGGGTCGAGGCGATCGTGGCCGGCAACCCGCTCGACCCGAACACGATGATCGGCGCCCAGGCCTCGAACGATCAGCTCGAGAAGATCCTGAGCTACATCGAGATCGGCAAGGCCGAGGGCTGCACGGTGCTCGCCGGTGGCAACCAGCGGCGCGTCGACGGAGCCGAACAGGGCTACTACGTCGAGCCCACCGTGCTCGAGGGGGACAACTCGATGCGCGTGTTCCAGGAGGAGATCTTCGGTCCCGTCGTCGCGGTCACCACGTTCTCGAGCGAAGCGGCCGCCATCAGGATCGCGAACGACACGCTGTACGGCCTGGGTGCCGGCGTGTGGACCCGCGACGGCAGTGCCGCCTACCGGATCGGTCGGGCGATCGAGGCCGGACGCGTGTGGACCAACTGCTACCACGCGTACCCGGCGCACGCGGCGTTCGGTGGGTACAAGGGCTCGGGGATCGGCCGGGAGAACCACCTGATGATGCTCGAGCACTACCAGCAGACGAAGAACCTGCTGGTCAGCTACAGCCCGCAGAAGCTCGGGTTCTTCTGATCCCGTGACCGATCCGTGTCCGAGGGTCGTCGCCACGGCGGCGGCCCTCGACCTCCTCGACGGCCTCGTCGACCGCCACGGGCCGGTGCTGTTCCATCAGTCGGGCGGCTGCTGCGACGGGTCCGCACCGATGTGCTACCCGCGTGGCGAGTTCCGCATCGGCGAACGTGACGTGTTCCTCGGTCTCGTCGGGAGGCCCGGCGCCGATGTGTCGCGAGCGACCCCGTTCTACATCGGGGCAGACCAGTTCGAGTACTGGAAGCACACCCGGCTGACGGTCGACGTCGTCCCCGGGCGGGGGAGTGGGTTCTCGCTCGAAGCCCCCGAGGGCGTCCGCTTCCTGATCCGCTCGAACGTGTTCACCGATGCCGAGGAATCGGCGTTGGCCGCTCGCGGGGCGGTTGCTCGCGGCCCGCAACCCGACTGCGGCATCGAC
>JBPEWX010000404.1:0-4666 GCA_052032235.1 Ilumatobacter sp.
CGGCTGACGGAGCCTGCCGACACCGTCGGCAGGCTCAGCGGTGTCGGCCGAGGGTCATCCTGCGCCCAGATGTGCCGCTACCTCGACGACCCGGGCAAGGTTGCGTTCGATCGATGCGATCAGCTCGTCGGCGCCGGTGGTGGCTCCCTCGGCACCCAAGGCCTCGAGCCGAGCTGCGGCATCGCCGATCTCGGTGATGGCGACCGCTTTGGCACCACCCTTCAGCGCATGCGCTTCGAGCCGGAGGGTTTCGGCGTCGTCGGACGCCACCGCCGCGCTGATCGCCGCGAGGCGGTCGACGGCGTCGCTCTGGAACACCGGGAGGAGCTCTCGGAGGAGCGTCTCGGCATCGTCACCGAAGATGGCGGCGAGCTCGGAGCGGTCGATGACCGACGCGATATCGACGGTGGGCGTCGTCGAGTCCGGCACGGTCGACACCTCGGTCACCGGCTCGGCGCCGACGGCCGGCCGGGCCGATCGATGCGGCGTCGACTCGACGACCGCGGCGACCTGCGACCGCTCGAGCGGCTTGCTGAGGTATCCGTCCATCCCCGCAGCGAGGTAGCGCTCGCGGTCACCGGCGAGGGCGTGGGCCGTGCACGCCACGATGCGCGGGCGTCGATCGGGCGGGAGGAGCGACGTGATCCGTTGCATCGCCTGGACCCCGTCGAGCCGCGGCATCTGGATGTCCATGAGGACGAGGTCGTAGTCGCCCTCGAGCGTCATCGACACGGCTTCGACACCGTCCTTGGCGACGTCGACCGTGTAGCCGAGTCGAGCGAACAGTCGCGTCGCGACGAGCTGGTTCACGGTGTTGTCCTCGGCCATCAAGATGCGGAGGGGATGTCGACGGCCGAGCTCCCGATCGAACGATGCCGCTGTCGCCGTCGCCAGGCCGACGGGCGAGCTCGACACCGGCAGTGGCACCTCGAACGAGAACGTCGCCCCGACGCCGACCTCACCCGTCGCTCGTATCGAGCCGCCCATCATGTCGACCAGGCTTTGGCTGATCGCGAGCCCGAGACCGGTGCCGCCGAACACTCGCGTCGTGGTGCTGTCGGCTTGGCGGAAGGGCTCGAAGAGGGCATCCACCTCAGCCGGGTCGAGCCCGATCCCAGAGTCCTCCACCGTGAAGACGACGCGGTCTCCTCCCGCCGCGGTAACCGACACCCGAACTCCGCCCTGGTCGGTGAACTTGACGGCGTTGCCCACCAGGTTGACGAGCACCTGCCGCACCCGCCCTTCGTCTCCGGCGACGAACCGCGGCAGTTCCTCGTCGACGTGGGTTTCGAGCGTGATCTGCTTCTCTCCGACGACGGCTCCGAACAATTCGGCCGTGCTCTCGACCAGCTCGACGAGGTCGAACGGTTCGACATCCAGTTCGAGACGGCCGTGCTCGAGCTTGGAGTAGTCGAGGATCTCGTTGAGCATCTCGAGCAGGGCGTCGCCACTGCGATGCATGGTGACGACGAGTTCTCGTTGATCGTCGGTCAGATTCGAGTCGAGAAGCAGGTCGCTCAACCCCAACACCGCATTGAGCGGTGTCCGAATCTCGTGGCTCATGTTCGCGAGGAACTCGGTCTTCACCCGATCGGCTCGCTCCGCATCGTCCTTCGCCCGTTCGAGGCCGACGACGGTCTCTCGGAGCTCCGATGCCATCTCGTTGAACGCCTGCTGGAGCACGCCGATCTCATCGCGTCGCCGCACGTCGAACTCGTCGTCGAAGCGACCATCGGCGAGTGCCTGGGTCTTGATCGTGAGGTCACGGAGCGGGTGTCGAACCTTGCGCCGGAAGACGATCAGTGTGGTGACGAGGACGAGCGCCAGCACGATCAGAGCGGCGATGGTCGCGTCGAACATGAAGCGGCGAGTGTTCTCCTGCGCCGGTTCGAGCGAGTAGACCAGCCGCACCTCACCGAGTCGCACCCCCTCGCTGATGACCGGCTGGCTCACCTCCCGGAGCTCCGAACCGGCCACGAGCAGATCGGCGATCGCGGCACTGTCGAATGCGTCGAGTCGGTCGACCGCATCGAGCACCGCCGGGTCGCCGGAATCGATCGACCGGGTCATGGATCGGCCATCGTTGTCGAGGAACACCACGTGCACGGTCGACGGATCGTCGATCGCGTTGCGGGCGAGTGTCTCCAGACGGAGGAAGTCGCGGAAGAAGATGGGCTCCGGGCCGACCGAAGCGAGAAACCGTGCCTGCGCCGCCGAGCGTTCGCGGAGCAAGTCGGTCTCGTGGGCGTAGTCACGGGCGCCGATCACAGCGACGGCGCCGGCCATGACGACAACCAGCAATCCGGTCAGGAGCAAGAATGAACGCCCGCCGACGCTACGGAGCACCGGCACGCCGTCGAAAGCCCCGCGAGGCGACGAGTCAGTCGGCTGCATCCCAGGTCCGCAGTCGGAGTTCGACCACCAGGCGGTCGAGCGGTCCGTAGTCGGGCGGCGTCACGAAGCCGACGGCGTTGGCGTTGTCGAGCGCCGGGTGCCCCTCCTCGACGGACAGCAGCGCCTCGGCGACGTCGGCAGCGAGGTCGTCGTCGGTACCGGCCAGTGCCGCGAGCGGCCACTCGGGGTACAACGCAGTTGTGTGGGGGTAGGGGTAGTCGCCGTCGTGGCGGTCGAGCACCCGAACCTCGTCGAGCGACATCAGGGTTCCCTCGGCCACCATCCGCTCGAGCTGGCCGGTTCGGATGAAGCCGGCATCGACGTCGCCGTTGAGGACGGCAAGCACGATGTTGTCCTGCGACGGTGTCTCCGTGAACGAGGCAAAATCCGAGGTCTCGATGCCTGCTTCGAGCAGGTGCATGACCTGGAAGTTGCAGCCCGCAGCGGCCGTCTCGAACGCCACGCACGTCACGTCGGCGCCTCGAAGGTCCTCGATCGACTCGATATCGGAGTCGGACCGGGTGATGATGAGACCGCCGAACTCCGGCCCCGTGCCGACTCGGTCGATCGTGGCGAGGAACTCCGTGTCGTACAGGCGTTGCACCTGGACCGACGACAGCGGGTTCGACAGCACGAAGTCGACATCGTCGTCGGCCACCGCGTCGAAGAGCTCGTCTTGGGCGAGCGGGATCAGTTCGAACGATCGGTCGAGCTCGTCTTCGAGATACTCGACGATGGGTCCGTATTGGGCGTTCGCGGCAACGGCGCTCCGGATGGCGAGGACACCGACCTTGATCGCGTCATCGTCGCCGATCGCCTCGACCGGGAACACCGTCGTCTCGACCGTCGCTGCAGCATTGCCGGCGTCGCCCGGTCCACACGCGCTGGTCGCGATCGCCATGGTGCAGACAGCGAGGATGACCGTTCTCCGGATCATGAGAATCGAACGTACGGACCGATTCTCAAGCCTGTCTCAAGGCGGGTTCACGGCGTCGGCAACGGGCGTCACGACCCACGAACTACGTTCGGACGGTGGCCGCGTTCTTGTACCTGCACTGCACCGACCTCGGCGACGCTCGTCGCTTCTACACCGGCATCGTCGGCCTGTCGGAGATCTTCGTCTCGATCGAGGACGGCGTCGTGGGGTACCGCGTCGGCGACCTCCAGATCACGATCGAGGAGCGACCCGTTGCCGAGCCGCCGGCGTCGGGTTGGGCCAGGCAACTCGGCTGGGACGGCGGCACGTCGACCGTCCCGTCGTGGGGCGTCGAACTCGACGCGCCGTCGTTCGTCCGCGCCGTCGACGCGGCCACCACGGCGGGGACGCCGTGCCACCGGGCTGAGCCGAAGTGGGTCGGGTACTGGAGCTTCCCGGTGCGCGACCCGATGGGCAACACCGTCGAACTCAGCACCACCGACCGTGACGCCTGGCCGGCCGACACCGCGCCGACCGACCCCGAATAGCCCCGACGCCAGCGACGTCGGATGCCGTCGGCCAGACTGTGGCCGATGGACGGGCCCGACACCGATGCGCTGATCGAGCGGACCGATCGCTGGTTCATCCGTCGGGGCCTCCCCCACGCGATCGACGGTTACTCCTCCACCGAGGACGTCCTCACCCGCACGTGGCCGTTCCAGCTCCTGGTGATGTTCGTCGAGCTCTTCTCTGCCTTCAACGACCGGGTGTCCGGATGGGCTCAGTTCGCCGTGTTCGTCGCCGGCCTGGGTGTGCTGATCGGCGGCTTCGTCGCCGTCAACCTCCTCCGCCGCCGGCCACCCCTCGCGCTGCCCGACGACATCGGGGTCTGGGAGGTGGCGGTCTACCTGCTCGGCCCGGCGGTCCTCGTCACGTTCGTCGCCGACAACGGCTGGGAGGACGGCCTCACCGTGATCGTCGTCAACGCCGTGCTGCTCCTGATCGCCTACGCCGTGACCTCGTACGGCTTCGTGCCGGCCCTGCGCGTCGGAGCGGTGCAAGCCGCCCAGCAGGTGGGAACCATCACCGCCCTGTTCGCGCGCGGTCTGCCGATCATGTTGCTGATCACCGCGTTCGTGTTCCTCAACGCCGAGGTGTGGCAAGTCGCCTCCGACTTCGAGCCCGCCTACTTCGTGATCGTCATCCTGCTGCTGGTCGGACTCGCCACACTGTTCCTCGGACTGCAGGTGCCCGGCGAGGTCGGCGCGCTCGCCCGCTTCGACGACTGGGGCGAGGTGTTCCGGCTCGTCGGGCAAACGAGTGCGCCGATCGACGAGCTGCCCTTTAGTGACGTCG
>JBPEWX010000405.1:0-2697 GCA_052032235.1 Ilumatobacter sp.
ACCTTCGAGGAACCGGTGTTGGGTGGCCGCGTCCATCGGGAACGACTCGGCGATGCCGGCAGCCGGCACCTCCACGAGGAGTCGTTCCATGTCGACGGTGATCTCGGTCGTCGGGTCGTGCTCGATCGCGGCCCAGATCGCCTCGACGGTGGACTCCGGCAGCACGACCGGGACGAGGCCGTTCTTCGTGCAGTTGTTCCGGAAGATGTCGGAGAACGACGGGGCGATCACGGCGTCGAAGCCGCCTTGCTGGATCGCCCAGACGGCGTGCTCGCGCGACGAACCGACCCCGAACGCCGGTCCGGCGACGAGGATCGACGCGCCCTGGTACTGCTCCTGGTTCAGGACGAAGTCGCGGTCGTCCCGCCACGTCGAGAACAGGCCCTTCTCGAAGCCGGTCCGTTCGACCCGCTTGAGCCAGTCGGCCGGGATGATCTGGTCGGTGTCGACGTCGCTGCGCTTGAGGGGCACACCCGTGCCGCTCACGATCCGGACTGCCTTCATCGTCGTGCTGCTTTCATGATCGTTCTGCTCCTCGGATGCTCAGGTCAGGTCGCTCGGCGAGGCGAACGTGCCCTTGACGGCGGTGGCGGCGGCGACGGCGGGGGAGACGAGGTGGGTGCGACCACCCCGACCCTGCCGACCTTCGAAGTTGCGGTTGCTCGTGCTGGCGGCGCGCTCGCCCGGGGTCAGCTTGTCGGGGTTCATCGCCAGGCACATCGAACAGCCGGGCTCGCGCCAATCGGCACCCGCAGCGCGGAAGATCTCGTGGAGCCCCTCGGCCTCCGCCTGCTGCTTCACGCGGTGCGAGCCGGGCACGATCATCACGCGCGGCACGGTCACCCTCCGCCCCTCCATGACCGCAGCGGCGGCCCGAAGGTCTTCGATCCGGCTGTTGGTGCACGAGCCGATGAAGACGGTGTCGACCGAGATGTCCTTGATCGGCGTGCCGGCTTCGAGACCCATGTACTCGAGTGCTCTCGCGACGGTCTCGCGGGTGGTCGAGTCGGAGAAGTCGTCGGGTGACGGCACCGTGCCGTCGATCGAACCGACCTGGCCCGGGTTGGTGCCCCACGACACCTGCGGCGTGATGGTGGAGGCGTCGATGACGACCTCTTTGTCCCACACGGCCCCGTCGTCGGTGCGCAACGTCGTCCAGTCGGCGACCGCCGCGTCCCACGCGTCGCCGGCGGGTGCCTGGTCGCGCCCTTCCAGGTAGTCGAACGTCGTCTGGTCGGGTGCGATCATGCCGGCCTTGGCGCCCGCCTCGATCGACATGTTGCAGACCGTCATGCGGCCCTCCATCGACAGGTCGGTGATCGCCTGTCCGCGGTACTCGATGACGTGGCCGATGCCGCCGCCGGTGCCGATGTGGCCGATGATGGCGAGCACGATGTCCTTGGCCGTCACGCCCTCGGGGGCGGGGCCGTCGACGGTGACCGACATCCACTTCGGGCGGGTCTGGGGGAGTGTCTGGGTGGCGAGCACGTGCTCGACCTCGCTCGTGCCGATGCCGAACGCCAGCGCGCCGAACGCACCGTGGGTGGCGGTGTGGCTGTCGCCGCACACGATCGTCATGCCCGGCATCGTGCGACCCTGCTCGGGGCCGATCACGTGGACGATGCCCTGGTCGGGGTCGCCCATCGGGAAGTTCGTGACGCCGAACTCGGCGGTGTTCCGTCGGAGGGTGTCGACCTGCTTCGCCGAGATCTCGTCGGCGATCGGCTGATCGATGTCGGCGGTGGGGACGTTGTGGTCCTCGGTGGCGATCGTCAGTTCGGGACGGCGCACCGTGCGACCGCTCAGCCGGAGGCCGTCGAACGCCTGCGGGCTGGTGACCTCGTGGACGAGGTGGAGGTCGATGTAGAGCAGATCGGGGTCGCCCGGCGCAGCGTGCACCACGTGGCGGTTCCAGATCTTCTCGGGCAGTGTGAGCGGACGCCCGCCCGGGTCTTGAGAGCTCATCGTTGGTAATCCCACTTCCTGAGATACGATTCTTGCGGTATGGACATCGTAACCGGCGTCGGCGTACTCGACAAAGCCGTGCTCGTACTGAGAGCGGTCGCAGAGCGGCCATTGTCGCTCGCCGCGCTCCAGTCGACGACCGGGCTCCCGCGTGCCACCGCACACCGTCTGGCGGTGGCGCTCGAAGCGCACGGTCTGCTCCGCCGTGACGGCGACGGCCGTTTCGACCTCGGGCCCGAACTGGCCTCCCTCGGACGGGTCGCCTCACAGCGGTTCCCGTTGGCCGATCTGGCCCTGCCGGTGGTCGAGCGGCTGCGCGACGCGACCGGTGAGAGCACCCAGTTGTTCGTTCGTGAGGGGACCGCACGGCGGTGTGTGCTCTCGTTGCAGTCACCCCATGCGCTGCGATGGATCGTGCCGGAAGGCGTGCTGTTCCCGCTCGACGTCGGTTCGGCCGGACGTGCCCTGTCGGGCCCGGCGGACGCACACTGGGTCGAGAGCGTCGAGGAACGCGAAGCGGGCGTGGCCTCGGTCAGCGCACCCGTCGTGTCGCCGTCGGGCGACGTCATCGCGGCGGTCAGCGTGTCGGGTCCGATCGAGCGCATGTCCCGCCAACCCGGTCGGGTGTTCGGCGACCGCGTCGCCGCCGCCGCCCGCGACCTCACCGCCCTCCTGTAGCCGACGGGTCGGGTGTCGCAGGGAACGGCGACGGAGTCGACGTTTCCGGAGATC
>JBPEWX010000406.1:0-3828 GCA_052032235.1 Ilumatobacter sp.
AACCACCCCCGGCGGGGTCTCCTCGCCGGCTACGAACCGATCCTCGACACCACGATCGACCGCCGACGCGAACGCGACCGTGGCGTCATGTCGCTGTTCGGCGACTGGAACGACGACGCCCCCGCCGACGAGGGCGGCGGCTTCGACGAGCGCCTCCCGATCCCCGACATCGAGTTCGACAAGAGCGACAAGCTCCGCAACGAAAAGGAGATGCTCGGGCTGTACGTGTCCGATCACCCCCTGTTCGGTGTCGAGTCGGCGCTCAAGCGACGGGTCGAGCACTCGATCTCCGATCTCGAGACGATGGACGACGGCGCCCAGGTCGTCGTCGGTGGTGTGATCACCGGGCTCGCCCGGAAGTTCACCAAGAAGGGCGACCAGATGGCCGTCTTCGTGCTCGAAGACCTCGAGTCGTCGATCGAGGTCACCGTGTTCCCCCGCACCCTGCTCGAGCAGGGCCACAAGTTGCAGGACGACGTGATCGTGTCGGTGAAGGGGCGACTCGACAAGCGCGACGAGTCGCGCTTCGGATTGATCGCCCAGTTCGTCGAGGTCTTGTCCGGACTGGGCGACGGCCCGGCGGCGCCGCTGCGGCTCCGCCTGCCGAGCCACGCCCTCGACGAGTTGAAGATCCAGCGGCTGAAGCGGATCCTGCGCGACCACCCGGGCGACTCCGTCGTCCAGATCGACATCGGGCAGGGCCAGGTCGTGCGACTCGCCGACGAGTTCCGTGTCGACATCGACCGAGCCGTCGGCGAACTGAGAATGGCCTTCGGCCACGACGCGGTGGAGCTGTAACGTCTGATTTCTCGGACGTCACGTCTGATTTCTCGGACCCGGGTGGCACGGATCCCGAGCAGCGCAACGTGGTATGTCGTTCCGGCTCACCGATGCAGGGTGACGACTGATTCTTGCCTGGTCAGGGGTGGTGCCGGGTCTGCGTTGTGCGCTGCACTCGGATCAGTGGCACAATAGAAGCTCCGAAATCGTCACGGAGAAGGGTCTTCATGCCGCTCGAAGTAGCTACCAACGATGCCGTTGCACTGACCGACGCCGATCTCGATGAGATGGGGTCGATCGAGGGAGCGTTCGACATCGGCGCGCTGTCCAAGGCGAAGGAAGACTGGGTGCTGGCCACCACCGCCCGCATCGACGGCAAGCTCCACGGCTTCATGTTCTCCACCCTCGAGCGCATCGGCGGCACCCCGTGTGTGCTGATCGGCATGCTGTCGGTCCGGCGGCACAGCAAGCGCGACACCGTGCTCCGCGGCCTGATGGGTGAGGCCTACCACCGTGCGCTGATGGCGTTCCCCGACGAAGACGTCGTCATCGGCTCGCGTTTCGTGGCGGCGGACGGACTCGAAGCGTTCGACAAGCTCGACGAGGTCACCCCGTCGCCCGGCACCCGTGCCGTCGGTGAGGAGCGGGCCTGGGGCCGCCGCCTGGCCAAGCGGTTCGCCGTCGACAGCAAGTACGAAGCGCAGAGCTTCGTGGCCAAGAACGGCCAGTCCGGCTTCCTCGACTTCGAGTCGTCGAAGCCCGACGAGCTCGACGCCGACATCGTCGAGATGTTCGGTGCCGTCGATGCTGCCGCCGGCGACGTGATGGTCGTCTACGGCTGGACCATGGCCGAAGACCTCGTCAAGCTCGGCGCCCGCTGAGTCACACCTGACATCGCGGTGACCGAGTTCGCCGACGTCGTCCGTCGGCGACGCATGACCCGCGCCTTCCGACGCGAACCGCTCGCCCCGGGCACGATCGAACGCCTCGTCGACCTCGCGTCGCGAGCGCCGTCGGCGGGCAAGACCCAGGGCTGGCACCTCGTGGTGCTCGAAGGCGACGACACGGCGCGCTTCTGGGACGTCACCCTGCCCGAGGAGCGACGGTCGACGTTCCGGTGGCAGCGACTGCTCGACGCGCCCGTGATCGCACTCCCGTTCGCCGACCCCGAGGCCTACGTGGCCCGGTACGCCGAACCGGACAAGGCGGCGACCGGGCTGGGGGAGAGCGTCGACGCCTGGACCACGCCGTACTGGACCGTCGACGCGTCGATGGCGCTGATGACGTTCCTGCTCGCCGCCGAGGACGAGGGCCTGGGTGCGCTGCTGTTCGGGGTGTTCCGTGGAGAGACCGAACTGCGGTCCGAACTGGGGATTCCGCCCCACCTCCAGTTGTTGGGCGCCGTGGCGCTCGGACTCGCGGCCGACACCGGCCCCGAGGCGTCGGCGTCGGGCGACGGGGGCAGCGGGCGCAGCGCGAGCCGCCGTCGACGACCACCGTCGGAGATCGTGCATCGGGGCCGTTTCCACGCTGGGTGACGCCCGTCGCCCGGTGGCGTGAAATCGGTCACGGACTGTTCATGCCAGTGTCAATTGACCGTCGGAATACGTTTGCCAGACCGTTCGTTGACGGTAGGTTCGGCCACCGTCCGGAATGCAACGGTCTGCGGCGTGAACGCAGGTCGCACGGACGCATCGGCGGGGCTCGTGCCTCGACGGTGCTGCACACAGGACTGCTGCAGCAGTCCGCGACCCAAACAAGAATGAGGTAACTAGGTGAAGCGACGTTCTCACAGCAGAACCGCTGCAGCCCTGATCACGGCAGCGCTCGTGGTCTCGGCGTGCACCAGCGACGACGATTCCGGCGACGACGAGGTCGAGACCTCCGACGTCGCCGACGACGACTCCGAGGGGGAGGGTGACGACGCCGAAGGCGACGACACCGACACCACGGAAGCCGACGACGACGCCGAGGGCGACGACGACATGGACGACGACGCCGAGGGCGAAGACGACATGGACGACGACGCCGAGGGCGACGACGACGGCGACATGGCCATGGACGACTCCATGGTCGGCGTCGAAGGCGGCTCCGGCTGCGGTATCCCGCACGGCCCGTACGAGTCGGCCGAGGCCAGCGGCGAAGTCCGCGTGGCCTGGAACGACCCGCTGCTGTCGTTCAACAACAACACGACGCACGCGAACGCCACGGCGAACGCCAACGTCTCGTACCTGATGCACTCGGGCTTCAACTACTACGACGGTGACCTGAACCTGGTGAACAACGACCAGTTCGGTACCTGCACCATCGAGTCGCTCGATCCGCTGACGATCACGTACCGCATCAACGAAGGTGTCACCTTCAGCGACGGCACGCCGATCACGGCCCACGACCTCATCCTCGGTTGGGGTGCCGTCTCGGGCAACTTCAACGAGGGTGGCGTGGCCTTCCTCGACGACGGTTCGGCCATCCAGACCGACGAAGAGGGCAACTGGCTCGTCCTGACCCCCGAGGGTGACGTGGTCCCCGAAGAGGCCGGCGTCCACTACGACCCCGAGACCTTCGAGCTCTTCGAGGGCTTCGAGTACATCCCGGCCGAGTCGGTCAACTTCGACGCCGCCAGCGAGCAGTTCGAGCTCGTCACGCAGTTCCCGGAGGTCTCCGAGGACGGCCAGGCCATCACCATGGTCTACGACTCGTTCTACGTCGACTACCAGACCGGCACGCCGTTCCTCGGCAACCCGGCCGCGCACGTCGTCGCCCGTCTGGCCCTCGGCATCGAGGACCCGACCGAAGGCAAGCAGGCCGTGCTCGACGCGTTCCAGAACAACGACGGCGAAGCGCTCGCGCAGATCGCCAACGTGTTCAACACCGCGTTCGACTGGGACTCGCTGCCGGACGACGAGGGCATCTACCTCAGCACCGGTATGTACACCCTCGAGGCGTACGAAGAGCGCGCCGAGATGACCCTCGTCGCGAACCCCGACTACACCTGGGGCCCGCAGCCGAAGGTCGAGACGATCATCTACCGCATCATCGGTGACCCGA